>NZ_NFLA01000071.1:0-10551 GCF_002160675.1 Erysipelatoclostridium sp. An15 | reverse complement strand
GCATAAATATGGGTATGATATCTTCCATACTCATTATTATGATTCCTTCTTTTTACCAACAGTGTATATGTGTCTCCGCTTTTGCTTGGAGCATACCATTTTATATCATCCTGCCAGTTTTTATCTGTCCAGGTTGGCATTTCTATTTTTGTTATTTTTCCATCAGGATCATCTGCTTTGAATGTGATTCTGTATCCCTGACTCGTTACTTCGCTTACCTTGACATCTGTTATTGTTGGTACTTTATTTTCTGGTATTTCTGCTTCTAATGTAACTACAGCATATTTCCCTTCGTTATCATATGCATAGATATGTGTAAAATATTTTCCAGTATCATTTTTATGATCTGAAGTTTTTACATTGATTGTATATGTATCTCCGCTCTTTGTTGCTGTATACCAGATCAGATCATCTTGATCCCCGTTTTCTGACCATGTTGGCATTTGTACTCGATCAAGACTTCCATCATCCGTTACCTTACATGTTACTGTATACCCGTTTTTGCTTACGTTTGTTATCTTGGCATCTGTTATTATCGGTGCTTGATTTATACTATTACTTGGATAAGTTACATCATTTCCACTATTGACGATTGTTGGTGAATTTGATTTTACATATCCATAATTGTTAGAAAAATTATATTCACCATTTCCTGAAACATCATTTCTATCACTTGTAAGTGATGAATCACTTTGCACCTCATAATATCCATTATTTAGAGCCTTTTTTCTAACAATAAATGCATAAGCGGGATTTTTTATAGTAGTATATAATGTTGCTGAACTATCATTAGCTTCTTTTTTAACAGCTAAACCTGTATAAGTAGTACTACTAGCATCTTTAATTCCAATTGTATAATAATTTAAATCAGCGCTTGTAATACCGCTATCCATATTTGCAGCAATCGAAGCACATTTTTCACCTTCATAAACATCTGAAGAATATTGTCCAAAAATACCACTACCTTTATCTCCAAAATAACCACCACGATAACGTGAAGTATATTCAGCGTTTAAATATCTTTCAGACATCCAATTTTCTGTAAAATCAGAAATACAAGCTTCAACACTCGCAAAAGTATCTGCTGCTTCACCAGGATTGCTATCAGCTGCATTTAATCCAAATAAATTATTTTTATTTATTGCAATTGAACTTTTACCCCATCCTGATTCTAATGCTGCAACACTTGCTGCTAATAGTGCATTTACTCCATTTTTTTCTTGATATTTTACAAATAAATCACCTGTATTATTTAATTTTGATGTTGATGAATTAGCTTTATTATTAAGATAACTTGTTAACTGTGCTCCACTATAATTTGTCTTACTTCTTAATGGTAAATATTGAAAATAATTATAGTATGGATTATTAGCGTTAACCGAATTACTACGAACATTATTTTTATAGTCATTTATCATTACGTTATAATCAGTATAAAAATAGTGACCGTCATAACTATAATACTCAATTCCTTTTTGTAAATAACTAGGTGCTACTCCTACATAATTATAATTTCCTTGATTACCAGTTGCATTAACATTATTAGAAATATAATGATATAGCATACCTTTTGAATTAACTTCATAATTACTTGCATAATATGTTCCTTGGCTAACTACTTCAACCTTATTTGCATCAACAAGTCCTACAACCCCAGATACCATAAATTTAACTTTACCATTTTCATATCCCAAAAAAGCAGCATCAGCCGCACTTGCTTTAGAAAGATATCCACTTTGACCAATATTATAATCAGTATATGTAATAACACTATCAGCTGCTGAACAGTTAAAATTAACCATATTTGCAGTACTTACTGTACGGGCATTAGGGTTATAAGTTTCACCAGTAGTACCATCACGAACCTCTACTTCTTTAACGTTTCCATTTTCATCTACGAAAGTAGTTTTACCAATAACTTCTCTATCTTCTAAAGATTTTTCCTCACTTTTACTATCTACACTTGTTTCAGTTTCACTGTTTTGTTGATTTGTAGTATCATTTTGAATAGCATTTTCTCCAGAAGTACTATTAGTTTCTTGTGTTTTATTTTCTAAAATCTCTTCATTTTCATTTGTTTCTGTTTCATTAACATCATTAATTCCATTTATGGCTGTAATATTACCAACAGTCATACTTAATGTAATTAATGATGTTGCACTTACTTTAGCTATTTTCTTTTTCACTTTGTTACTTCCTTTCTTCATAACCAAGATTTAGTATACAATAAAAATCCTCTATATAACAATCTTTATTATAAAAATGTTTGAAATTTATCACATAAAATCCATTAAATGGATTTAAAAAATTTAATCTAATATTTTATTATGATAGTATATTATAAACTATCTTCATTAAAAAAACCACCTCATAAAAAGATGGCTTTACATTATTTTGCCTCATATTTTTTAGCACTAGAAAATCCTTTACCTCTGACTTCATTTACCTTATTAATAATCATAAATGCATCAGGATCAATATTATAAACATAATTATTTAATTGTGTTAGTTCACGATTATTAACTACTGTAAGTACAACAGGATAGGGATTGTGTTTAAAACCCGTTTCACCATGAATTAAAGTTGTCCCACGATCAAGAACATTTATTACCATTTCATTAATTTCTTGATGCTTAGCACTTACTATTTTAACTTGCATTTGTGATTTTCCAATTACTAGCACTTTATCCAATACAATTGTATAAATTAAAACTAATAAAATACCATAAAAAACCATTTCCCGATCACGGATAATCATTTGACCAAGCAAAATCACAAAATCAAATCCATACATACTTACTGATACAGGTATTCCTAATTTTTTATTTAAAATTAATGGTGGTATATCCATTCCTCCGGTACTAGCTCCACAACGAATAACGATTCCAATAGCTGCTCCAATCATCAAACCAGCTAAAATAACACATAATAATGTATCATTACTCATTATTTCATTTTTAAATATTTCCTGTAATACACCCAAAATAAATGGATAATAAAAAGAACTAATCAAAGTAGTAATAGCAAACTTTTTCCCTAATACTTTCCACCCCAATAAAAACATTGTTATATTAAATATTGAAACAAACAATGTAATTGAAAAACCAGTAGTCGCATTAACAAGCATTGCCATCCCTGTAGTTCCACCAGTAATCAAATTATTAGGTAAAATAAACATCGTTACCCCTAATGCATAAATAGTATTACCTAATAATATTCCTACAATATTTTTAATATCTTTCATCATCTCACTCTTTCTTTATTTATAACACACATATTCTAATGCATAACATAAAATAATACAAATAAAAAAACATTGATATTGTTAATATCTTACAAGCACCAATGTTTTTATAATATTATGCTAAATTATTATGTTTTTTCATCTCAATAATTAATCTTTTCATATGCGCTTCAAACATCACATACATCCCAATAAATATCATTTCTGCAATTAATGAACATGAAATCATAACAACTACAATCGAAGCTAGTGGTCCATATACAGATGTATAATCAGCTATTCCAAAATAAAATTGTAAACCAGTCAATAATATCAACATCAACAAACTAGCAACAGCAGCTCCTTTTACAATATCAAAAACATGTACATGTACATCAGGAATAATCTTATACAATAAAAATAAAATCACAAAAAATACTAAAAATAAATATAAATCTCCTAACATAAAAATACCACTTAAATCTACAAAATAACTAACAACCGGCAAAATTGTTAATAAAGATATTATTAATAACAATAAAACAAATACAGCTACTGTTTTTACAATCATTAAAATCTGTTCAACTATAATATTTCTTTCATGTGCCGAAGGAAATAAATTTTTTGAAATGCCATATAACTGATTAATTCCTCGACTAACCACAAATAATGACATACAAAGAACGACTATTGAAGATAGTGTAATATGACTAGAATTCAAAGACCCAACAACAACACTGGCAAATTCTGGTGTCAAATATTTTTGTAATACTTCTTCAATAACAGATAAATCAACATTCAACACTGAAGCAAAAAAAGCAATCAGCGAACAAATAGGAATAATCGACATAATCAAATAATAAGAAAAACATAATCCCGCATTTTTATTAACCTTATAACGATAATCTAATATTCGATTATTAATTCGATCATAAATCTTAAAAACAATTTTTTTTACTTTATCAATTGTCTTTTCCATCTTCCCCACCTTCCCTATTTTTAGTATGTTCTATTTATTTAATTATACAAAAGTATCTTTTTTAATACAATTTTATTTAACAAAATCTTTATAAATTCATTACAATTTGTTTTAAAATTAACTTTTAAAAAATAATCTATCATCTTATAATAAAGCTATGGAAAAATTATATTCAACAGGTGAATTTGCCAAATTGGCAGGAGTAACAATAAGAACAATTAGATACTATGATAAAATAGGATTATTGAAACCAACGATGATTTTAGAAAATGGCTATCGCCGTTATTGCAATCAAGATTTAATAACTTTACAAAAAATTCTTTGTTTAAAAGAATTAGGTTTTTCTCTTGAAGAAATCTATCCACTAATCCAGGATAATGATCAAGACAGTTTCTTACGCTCTATTCAACTACAAACAAACTTAATTGATCAAAAAATAAAGCATTTAAATAATTTAAAAGATTCATTAAAAGCTACCGAACGATTAATTAGTAAAAACAATATTGCTTGGGACAAAATAATTGAATTAATTAAATTATCAGCTATTGATGAAAACATTGTTGAAAACTATATGAATGCTAAAAATTTAAAAACCCGGATAAAATTACATGATTTATTTTCTACTAATCCGCAAGGATGGTTTCCCTGGTTATTTGAACAAATTGATTTTTCAACTGTCTATCGATTATTAGAAATTGGTTGTGGTAATGGTAAACTTTGGGAAAATAATCATTATAATCTTCGTAATCGTGAAATTTTTTTATCGGATAACTCTGAAGGAATGATTGAAGAAGTAAAGGAAAAGCTAGGTAATGATTATAATTATTTAGTTATTGATTGTCATAATATTCCTTTTAAAAACAATTATTTTGATACCATTATTGCTAATCATGTTTTATTTTATTTAAAAGATCTTGATTTAGGTTTATCTCAGATTAGTCGTGTTTTAAAATCTAGAGGAACTTTTTATTGTACTTCTTACAGTAAAAAGCATATGCAAGAAATTGATGAAATTGCTAAAAATTTTGATAAACGTATTAGTTTATCAGATGAACCATTACCAGATTATTTTGGTTTAGAAAATGGTCATGAAATATTATCAAAATACTTTAATTATATTGAATTAAGAAAATATGAAGACTCTTTAATGATTACCCAAGCTCAGCCTTTAATTGACTATATTCTTAGCTGTCATGGTAATCAAAATGATGTTCTTGTTAATAGAATGAATGAATTTAAAAAATATATTGAGGATTTGATAAAGAAATCCAATGGTATAAAAATCACAAAAGATTCGGGTCTATTTATATGTACTAAATAATTTTTGCAGAGATTTAAAAAAATCTCTGTTTTATTTTAATTAAAGATATTTTAAATGTTTATAATATATAAAATATGTTGATTATTCTTAATAATTTTCAAATATCTATTGACCCTTACGTTACGTTAGGGTTTAATATAAATATGTATATAAGGAGGCTTTTTATGAAAGGTATCGTATTAGCGGGAGGATCTGGGACAAGATTATATCCTCTAACACAAGTAACAAGTAAACAATTATTACCAATTTATGACAAACCAATGATTTATTATCCATTAAGCATTTTAATGGAAGCAGGTATTAAAGATATTTTAATTATCTCAACACCTGATGATACACCTAGATTTGAAGAATTATTAGGTGATGGTAGTCAATTTGGTATCTCACTTCAATATAAAGTGCAACCTTCTCCAGATGGACTTGCTCAAGCGTTCATTTTAGGTGAAGAATTTATTGATGGTGATTCTTGCGCAATGATTTTAGGAGATAATATTTTCCATGGTCATGGATTAAGTAAAAGACTAAGAGCTGCAGCTAATAAAACTAGCGGTGCAACAGTATTTGGATACTATGTTGATGATCCTGAAAGATTTGGGGTTGTTGAATTTGATGAAAATGGTAGAGCTGTTTCTTTAGAAGAAAAACCAGCAAAACCTAAATCAAATTATGCTGTTACTGGTTTATATTTCTATGACAGTAATGTAGTTAAATATGCAAAAAGCATTAAACCAAGTGCTCGTGGTGAATTAGAAATCACTGATTTAAATAAAATTTATCTTGATAATGGTTCTTTAGATGTAACATTATTAGGTCGTGGATTTACATGGTTAGATACAGGAACTCATGAAAGTTTAGTTGACGCTACTAACTTTGTTAAAACTGTAGAAACTCATCAAAATCGTAAAATTGCATGTCTTGAAGAAATAGCTTATAATAATGGCTGGATTTCTAAAGAACAACTAAATTCATCTTATGAACTATATAAGAAAAATCAATATGGTAAATATTTAAAAGATGTTTTAGATGGTAAATTTATTGATCAATAAGGAGAAATTATATGAAAGTAATTGAAACTGAAATTCCTGGAGTATTAATTATTGAAACAGATGTTTTTGGTGACCACCGTGGTTATTTTACAGAGACTTACTCTAAACCTAAATATGAAAAATTAGGGGTAACTGTTGATTTCGTTCAAGACAACATGTCATTTAGCGGACAAAAAGGAACATTAAGAGGTTTGCATTGGCAAAATCCACCATATGCACAATCTAAATTAGTTTCTTGTACTAAAGGAAAAGTTATTGACGTTGCTGTTGATATTCGTAAAGGAAGTCCTACTTATGGTAAATGGGTATCTGTAGAATTAAGCGAAGAAAATCATCGTCAATTCTTTATTCCTCAAGGTTTTGCTCATGGATTTTTAACTTTAACTGAAAACGTAGAATTTAGATATAAAGTAGATAACGTGTACAACAAAGAATCTGAAGGTGGTATGCGTTATGATGATCCTACATGTAATGTTGATTGGGGTAAATTATTAGATGGCATTGAACCAGTATTAAGTGAAAAAGATATGACTGGTCCAACATTAGAAGAATCAAATAATCAATTTGTATACGAAGGAGATAAATAAATGAAAATTTTAGTAACAGGTGGAGCAGGGTTCATTGGTGGAAACTTTGTTCATTATATGGTAAATAAATATCCAGAAGATATGATTGTAAACTTAGATTTATTAACTTATGCTGGTAATTTAGAAACTTGTAAACCAGTTGAAGGTAAACCAAATTATAAATTTGTTAGAGGTGATATTGCTGATCGTAAATTCATCTTTGATTTATTTGAAAAAGAAAAATTTGATGTTGTAGTAAACTTTGCTGCAGAATCACATGTTGATAGAAGTATCACAGATCCTGAAATCTTTGTTAAAACAAACGTAATGGGAACTACTACTTTATTAGATGCAGCTAAAGAATTTGGAGTAAAAAGATATCATCAAGTTTCTACTGATGAAGTATATGGAGATTTACCATTAGATCGTCCAGATTTATTCTTTACAGAAACAACTCCATTACATACATCTAGTCCATATAGTTCTTCAAAAGCTTCTGCAGATTTATTTGTATTAGCTTATCATCGTACTTATGGATTACCAGTAACTATCTCTAGATGTTCTAATAACTATGGGCCATATCATTTCCCAGAAAAACTTATCCCATTAATGATTTCTAGAGCTTTAGCTGATGAAGAATTACCTGTATATGGTAAAGGTGATAACGTTCGTGACTGGTTACATGTATATGATCACTGTGTTGCAATTGACTTAATCATTAGAAATGGTCGTGTTGGTGAAGTTTATAATGTTGGTGGACATAATGAAAGAACTAACTTAGAAGTTGTTAAAACTATCTTAAAAGCTTTAAACAAACCTGAATCTTTAATCAAATTTGTTGAAGATAGAAAAGGTCATGATAGAAGATATGCTATTGATCCTACTAAATTAGAAACAGAACTTGGATGGAAACCAAAATATAATTTTGATACTGGAATCCAACAAACTATTCAATGGTATTTAGATAACAAAGAATGGTGGCAAAATATTTTATCTGGTGAATACCAAAATTATTTTGAAAAAATGTATGCTGGAAAAGTAAAATAAAATAATTAAACCGTGATTTATGATAAGATTAGTTAAGTTATTTTATACTAGAAAATCGTATCATAACACGGGTTTTTTCTTTAAATAAATCCATTAATTAAATTGTAAAAAAGTTCTAGAAAGAAATAATCTTCTAGAACTTTTATTTTAATAGTGAATAAATACAGGATCATTAATATTAATTAACTCATATAGCATTTTTGCATCATTTTCTTGAAGATTTAAACATCCATGTGATCCTCTTGTCTTATATAAATCAGGTGTCCATTTATCCCAATCACTACGATCAAGAGCATGATAACCTGTACCAGTCCACATAATTCTAATCCAATATTTAACAGGTGTTTCATAATCTTCACCAACTAATACTTTCTCTAGTTTCTTTTCTTTAATATACCAAACTCCAGTACGAGTAATTCGATCTTGTTCAGGAGTTGGTAAACCACTAACACAAATGCAGCTATATGCTAGTTGTCCATTACGATATACATAAACTCTTTGTTCAGTTAAATCAATTTCACTATAATTTTGGGTATCCCAATCATTTTCAAAATTCTCGTAATCTTTTTTATGTCCTTTATTAGAATATTCAGGTTCCAATTCTGTAGTTAAAGCCTTTTTGTTTTCTTTATTTGGATCTTCAATATAATTATTAATCAATGACTGATCAGTTTCTTCTGTGATTATTTTTTTAACTTGTTCAACAATGGCATCATAGTCTAAACGCCATCCATAATCACCACCTGATATTTGAATAACATTACCATTATGAGTTGTAAATGATCTTTCTTTTCCTACTGTTTTATATTTTAAACAAAAATCTTCTATCCATTCTTCCATTGCATCTTGATCAAGTATAACTTCACCAGCATCATTAGTACTTAACCAGTTTTTTATATCACTTGGTGCCATTGTTTCAGTTGTATTTTCACCCATATCCCAAGTAATCCAATTTAATAAATAACTATTATATGTTTGTAACATCTCATTTAATTTATCTTCATCTAAATTAACTGTAGGCTGTTTATAAGCATCATTATTTTCACTTAAATCTAATTTAGAAGTAAGATTACTAAAAGACTTATTAATTAATTCATTTAATTTATCAATGTTAATTTCGTTTCCTGTTGTAGCTTCAACAATTTTTCCACTTTTTGTATCCTCATCATATGTAATATATGCATTTGTTGAAGCAACAATTGGGTTTCCTTCAGTTCCAGTTATCAAATTTGAATTGTTAATTATTGAATTTAATGCTTCTTGATTGTATGAAGCATCTGCTTCTAAATTATGATCGTGATTACTTAAAAAACCAAAGAAACTACGATTACTTTTATGCTCTTCAAAATCATCTTCTAAATTCTTTTCATATTCAACCGTAAGTCCAACATCATCACCATTAACAGTAACTGATAAACCATCTTTACCAACTATTTTTAATGAATATTTTTCAACTTTATCAGCAATTGCTTCCTTACTTTCATCAAACGTCATATTTGAAACATCAACACCGCTTATATTTGTATTAGGATACCAGCGATTACTATAATATACGTTTACAAAAATCAATAATACTATTATTGCTACTAATAAGCCAATTATAATTTTAACGTTTTTTTTAAGCTTAAGCTTATATTTTTTTATTTCCAAAGACAATCTCTCCTTACAAATTAAAACCGTTTTCTCATCAATTATAGCACAAAAATTCTATGTTTCAATTAATTCTCATAATTAACAAAAAAATCCACCAATTAGTAATATTTTAATAAAAAGCAATAATATTATTTCATCATTATGAAATCAAAAAAGCATAATATTTTTAATGAAATTTATTTTATCATTTGCAAAAATGAAACAAAAAGGAATCAATTCCCATTTGTTTCATTGATTATTCTTTCTAATGTTATAGTAGTTGGTTTTCCATTTATATAACCTTCTTTTAAAGTTAAATCTTCTATTAGTCTATCTGTCATTTCCTTAACTTCTTCTTTTTTTACCAACCCTACTATCTTCATTATCTTCTTTAATGAAATATCGGTTTGTTCTAACAGATTTATTAATATCTCATATTTATTTTCTATTATTAATCCTTGCGCTAAGTTACACATATTTTCAACTCCTTTCTTTAACTCTTCACTCATTTTAAAACCATATTCTTTTTCTAAGATTCCCCTTATCTCTTGAACACTTCTTCCGCTCATTCCAAACAGTAACATCACTACTCTTAATAATTCATCATTTTGTTCATACTTTTGGCTTATTTCATGTTTACTGCTTGTATAAATCGTTGCTATCTTGATCTTATCATAGGCTTCTTTTTCTTTTAACGGTATTCCTGATTCCACTTTTTCTTGTAGACTATATATCCT
>NZ_NFLA01000070.1:0-10686 GCF_002160675.1 Erysipelatoclostridium sp. An15 | reverse complement strand
TATTCATATTTATTTAATATCACAGGTCCATCTTATCGAATCAAAGATAAATTAAATCCTAAAAAAACTGAGAACACTTAATTGCAACAAATTGGTCAAATTATCTTGACTTTTATAGGCGTGACGGAAAACGGCTTCGGAAGCACTGGCTTCTATGTGGGCTTCCTGCTTCTCATTATCCTTGTGGTGGGTATCTATGTAGCCTACACAGGGCTTATCAAGCGAGAAACCAGCAAGGCATTACACGCCGTTATCAACTTCGTTGTGGTGTTTCTCGTGTCCGCTTCCTTTATCGCCTACGCTCCCGACTATATCAAGAAGATAAACGACTTTTCCAGTGATATAAGTACCGCTTCGCTGGATTTGGGGACAAAAATCATGCTCCCAGACAGCGACAGTCAAGGAAAAGACAGCGTGGACTTGATAAGGGACAGCCTGTTCTCCATACAAGTACAACAGCCGTGGCTACTCTTACAGTTCGGAAACAGCGATATAGAGGAAATCGGAGCTGACCGTGTGGAAGCTCTGGTATCGGTTAGTCCGTCAGCAGACGACGGGGCGACCCGTGAGGACGTGGTAAAAACAGAAATCGAGGATAACGACAACGACAATCTGACGATACCGCAGGTCATCAACCGTCTGGGAATGGTATTCTTTCTGCTCATCTTCAATCTGGGGATAACGATATTCGTTTTCCTGCTTACGGGCATGATGATATTTTCCCAGATACTATTTATCATCTTTGCCATGTTCCTGCCTATCAGTTTTCTTTTGAGCATGATACCCAGCTATGAGAACATGGCGAAACAGGCAATCGTGCGAGTGTTCAATACGATTATGACAAGGGCGGGGATAACGCTCATTGTCACGGTGGCTTTTTCCATTTCCAGTATGTTCTACAACATCTCTACCGATTACCCGTTCTTTATGATTGCGTTCTTACAGATAGTCTGCTTTGCGGGTATCTACATGAAGCTGGGCGACCTTATGAGTATGTTCTCTCTCAACGCTGGGGACAGCCAGCGCATGGGACGCAGGATATTCCGTCGTCCCTATATGTTCATGCGACACAGGGCTAGGCGTATGGAAAACAGATTGGTAAGAGCTGTCGGAAAAGGAAGTATGGTAGGTGCTGGAACGGGTGCAATGGCTGGTTCTGTCTTATCCAGTGCTGGCAGTAAACAATCTCATGCCGGCACGACCCGCAAGCGTGACAACGCTTCTTTCGGAAGCCGAGCTGGTTCAGCCGTAGGTGCGGTACTCGATACGAAAAACAAGGTCAAGGACAAGGCAACGGCTGTCAAGGAGAATATCAAGGATATGCCGACCCAGACCGCCTATGCCGTACATTCCGCTAAGGAAAAGGCAAAAGCAAATGTGTCCGACTTCAAGCGTGGCATTGTGCAGGGGCAGGAAACCAGACAGAGTGAGCGTGCCGACAAGCTCCAACAGCACAGACAGAATATCGCTGACAAGCGTATGGAGCTTCAAAAGGCACAGGAAGCAAAACAGGCTGGCAAAACGACGGACGGATCAGCGACAACAGGAGCTACCCGTCCCCATGAAAGACCTGTCACCGCCTCTAAGACAGACACAGGAAAAATGCAGGAAATCAAGCGTCCTGCCACTACCGACAAGGTACATACCGAGCCGACCACGCCACAATCCGTCAAGGAGCGTCCGCTGGCTTCAAAATCTGATGAACCTGTACCGCAGAAACACGGGACAAGGCTTAATGGTGTGGAGCTGAACCGACAGACCACCAGAAAAGAGCGAAACATCAAGAAAGCGACCATAAACACCACGAAAAAGAAAGGACGTAAGAAATGAAACTAAGACATATCGCCATTATCGGCAGTCTATTTCCATTTCTCATTGCAATAGTGCTTTTCTTTGGTGTGCTTATCAGTGCCGAGGACGACGACGGGGGCGGTGGTTCTTCCTCATGGGTAACGGGAATGAACCTGTCCGCAGAGGTCTTGAAACATCAGCCTATGGTCGAGAAATACGCTAGAGAGTACGGCATTTCCGAGTACGTCCCCTATCTGCTGGCAATCATACAGGTGGAAAGTGGCGGGACAGCCGAGGACGTTATGCAGAGTTCCGAGAGTATGGGATTACCGCCTAATTCCCTAGATACAGAAAGTTCAATCAAGCAGGGGTGCAAGTATTTTGCTTCCCTGCTTTCTTCAGCAGAAAATCAAGGCATAGAGGATATAAACGTCGTGGTGCAGTCCTATAACTATGGCGGTGGCTATATCGGCTATGTGGCTAAGAACGGAAAAAAGCACAGCTTCACGCTGGCAGAGAATTTCGCCCGTGACAAGTCGGGTGGAACAAAAGTCACCTACACGAACCCTATCGCTGTCGCCCGCAACGGTGGCTGGCGATACGGGTACGGGAATATGTTCTATGTGGAGCTTGTCAGCCAGTATCTCACTGTCAGTCAAGTATCGGGCGAGCTGGCACAGAAGATAATGAATGAAGCTCTGAAATATCAAGGCTGGGACTATGTGTATGGCGGGAGCAATCCTAACACTTCTTTTGACTGTTCGGGGCTGGTTCAATGGTGCTATGGCAAGGCGGGTATCAGTCTGCCGAGAACCGCACAGGCACAGTATGACGCTACCCAGCATATCCCGCTATCACAGGCACAGGCTGGGGATTTAGTGTTCTTCCACAGTACCTACAATGCTGGGACGTATGTAACCCACGTCGGTATCTATGTGGGAAATAACCAGATGTACCACGCTGGCGACCCGATAGGTTATGCCGACCTTACAAGCTCCTACTGGCAACAACACCTTATCGGGGCTGGCAGAATTAAGCAATAGAAAGGAATGGAAATCATGTTCAAGAAGAAAGAAAAACCGATAAAGGAAAAGAAAATCCGCACTATGAAAGTGGGGACACATAAGAAGTCCGTCATTGCCCTCTGGGTGGTGCTTATCGCAAGCGTGAGCTTTGGTGTGTATAAGAATTTTACCGCTATCGACCAGCACACCATGCATGAAATAGAAACCATACAGCTCCGCTTGAATGACACCAACGGCATAGAAAATTTCGTCAAGAACTTTGTGAAGTCCTATTACACATGGAGCAACAACAAGGAAGCAATCGAAGCAAGGAGACAGGCTATCAGTGCCTATCTGACACAGGAATTGCAGGATTTGAATGTTGATACTGTGAGAACGGATATACCGACCAGCTCCACGGTTACGGACGTACTTATCTGGGACGTGGAACAGTCTGGGGAGAACGCTTTTTCTGTTACCTATGAAATAGATCAACAGATAAAAGAGGGCGACCAGACAAGGAACGTATCAGAAACCTATACCGTAACCGTTCATGTGGACACTGACGGGGATATGGTGATTATCCAGAACCCGACCCTTGCCCCTGCTATGGAAAAATCCAGCTACGAACCAAAGACACAGGAAGCCGACAACAGCGTGGACGCTGATACGGTGAATGACGCTACGGCATTTCTGGAAACATTCTTCAAGCTGTACCCTACCGCAACGGACAAGGAGCTTGCCTACTATGTAGAGGGAAATGCCCTTGAACCGATAAACGGGGACTATCTCTACTCCGAGCTTGTCAATCCGGTATTCACGGCTGACGGCGACAATGTGAAAGTGAGCGTTTCGGTGAAGTTTATTGACAATCAAACAAAGGCGACACAGGTATCACAGTATGAGCTGACGCTCCATAAAGATAGCAACTGGAAGATTATAGGTTAATTATTGAAGCGTATATCTTTTTAAGGGATATACGCTTTATTTCTTTACATCAAGTTATATCTATTGACATCATAGTGCATATAGTGTATAGTGTGTATATATAAACATCACACTAAGGGGGTACGATATGAAAATTCTTATTTCCAACACGTCAGATGCCCCTCTTTACCAGCAGATAAAAGAACAGATTATTGACGCTATCTTAAAAGGTGAACTGGTTGAGGGAGACCCTTTACCGTCTATTAGGGCATTTGCCAATGATTTAAAAGTAAGTGTTTTAACGATACGACGAGTTTATGACGATTTAGAAAAAGAAGGCTTCGTTAACAGTCAAGTGGGTATTGGGACATTTGTTTCCACAAGTAATGTAGAACTTTTGCGAGATTCTAAACGTCGCCTTGTAGAGCAAAAAATGTTGGAAATGATACAGACTGCAAAATCACTTGGAATTACACAACAAGAATTAAATGACATGATGAATATTCTATTTAAGGAGGAATAATATGGAGAATATTTTAGAAGTCAAAGGGTTGAATAAAAGTTATCAGCACTTTTCCCTACAAGACGTTTCCTTTTCATTGCCAGAAGGATGTATTACGGGTTTTATCGGAATAAACGGAGCTGGTAAGACAAGTACATTAAAATCTATACTAGGCTTAACTCCTAAAATATCTGGCGATATTCGCTTATTTGGACTAAATATGGATACAAATGAAAAAGAAATTAAAGAACGTATCGGAATTGTCCTTGACGATGGCGGTTTTTATGATGAATTAAGTCTTTCAGAAATGAAAAATATTGTAGCTTCGGCTTATAAGTCATGTGACAATAAGGTATTTCAATCGTATCTTGAACGCTTTACGCTCAACCCTAAACAGAAAATTGGCACCCTGTCAAAAGGTATGCGAATGAAATATGCGTTAGCTCTTGCTCTCTCTCATAAAGCAGAACTGTTGATCATGGACGAACCAACCAGCGGACTTGACCCTCTTATTCGAAGTCAACTGCTTGATATACTGAAAGAGTTTATGGAGTATCGTGGGCGTGGTGTTTTTTTCTCTACACACATAACTTCTGACTTAGATAAAATCGCTGATATGTTAATTATGATTGACAATGGAAAAATTGTCTTTCAAGAGGAAAAAGATATTTTACTCGATAGTTATCGAATAGTAAAAGGCGATATAAAAGATTTGAATATAGAAATGGAAAAACTATTCATGAATATTGATAAAACAATTTTTGGCTTTACGGCAATTACTAAATATGCTGATGAAATTAAGAAAATTATGCCAAATTGTATTATTGAGCGTCCGACCATAGAGGATATTATGCTATGTAATGTTAAGGGAGGGAAGTAAAAATGCTATTTCAATTAGTGAAAAAGGACTTTTTGATTGTAAAAAAATATGTATTAATAATGTTCGCAGTATGTATTCTTTTCCCAGTGTTTTTATTATGGCGTTCCCCAGAATATGCAGGTATACTTGGATTTGTACTGATAACGATTTTTTCAATTTTCATGCTTTTGCAATATGTATCTTTAAAAGAAACGCAATATCCAAAAGCCTCAACTTTATTATGTGCTTTACCATTTTCACGAAAAAACATAGTATTGTCAAAATATATTTTTTGCATATTGATATACCTTGCTTGCTGTTTGATTTTTGGTATTGAAACACTTATATTTCCACAGCTTCGCAGTATCGGATATAAAGTACCAATTCTATTGTTCATGGTAGTTTCATTGTTTTTAGGTGTCTATCTGCCAGCGCAATATAAACTTGGTTATGAAAAAACAAAGCTGTTTTTTGTGGTGCTTATTATGGCTTCACCATTTATATTTGCGCAGTCGCTAAAAATAGAAAACAGCTTCATTACAAATATTTTAGACAATATAAACCCTGTATTTTTGGTGACTTGTAGTATGATAGCCAGTTTTCTGATTTTAATTGTATCTTCTGCTATTTCGGTCAGAATTTATAAAAAAGCCGACTTATCATAATTTTTGAGGTGCTTATTATGGACAAAGAAATTATTTTTATGAGTGTTATAGCTCTATTTGCTTTCGGATTTTGTCTAACTAATATTGCTTCTTTTTTGATAAACAGAAGCCACTCTAAAGAAACGCAGGGAACGATAATCTCATTTAGGACAATCAATCCTTCGACCGAAAAAATGAGAAATTCAAAATGGGCTACCGTATCCTATAATGTTGCTGGAAAAAATTATATTTCACAAAATCAGATACAAGTTTCCATGACAGCAGATGTTGGAAGCGTTGTTCAAATACGGTATGATATATTCCAGCCGGAGAAACTGTATCATTTTTCTGTAAAGCGTATTATTGTTTCTTCTTTAGTTGTAGTTGGATGCTTGTTAATTATCACTTTCAAAATAATGCATTAGGAGGGAATAAAATGCCACATTTTCCAGACTGGTTTATTGCTATTTGTATTCTATTGCCAATCGGGAACTTTATCTATCGCAAATGGAAAAATAGTAAGAAGTGAATAAATACACGGTAAAAGGTTATAAAATATTGAAAATAAAACATCATATATATTTTAAAAGTGGGTGGTAGTATGGGAAAATATTAATTATAGAATTTACTGATAAAGATAATGACTTTTTTCAGCATATTTTAGAATGTCTATCTACAAAACTGAATACCACTCCAACACTTATTAAAATTCAAACGGCAGAATTATCTATCAATCCTTACACTCGTATCGTGATAGATAGAGAGGGAAGTAAAATAAATTTGACTGCAAAAGAATTTGACCTTTTATATTTCTTATCCTCACATAAAGGACAAGTATTTACAAAAGAACAGATTTACGAAAACGTGTGGGGATATGACAATGCTCCAGACGCAAGCAATCTCTCCTCATTCATTAGAAAACTAAGACTGAAAATTGAACCACAGCCAGACAATCCACGATACATCATTACTGTCTGGGGCGTGGGATATAAATTCAGCGGAGAAGAAAAACCGTAGCTGTATTTCGCAATTCATTGTGATCTGCACGCTACGGTTTTTGTGTTGGATATATTGACAGGTTTTTCATTTTGATTTATACTTGTATTGTTGGTATGAAAAGTATGACTAAACAAAAAAGTAAGAATGGAGATGTAAATATGGCAATGAAAAAAGGACAGCATATATTTGGAACAGTAAAAGTTGGAGAAAAGGGACAAATTGTTATCCCGAAAGAAGCAAGGCAGATTTTTGATATTAAGGCAGGAGATACTTTATTAGTGCTGGGTGATGAAGAACAAGGGCTTGCTATTGTAAAAGCTGATATTATGAAAGAATTGGCTGTAAAAATATTAAAAGGACTCGGTAATTTGAGTAAAGGTATTAATGATGAAGAATAACATTATGATTATATTACCGATAGTTTTGATTTTAGATTTGGTCATTCCCTTTATCTTAGCACCTTCCTATAAAGGGTATAATCATTTGACGCAAGTTATGAGCGTTCTCGGAAATAGTAAGGCACCGTTCCATAATGTGTATAATATGTGGCTAATAGTCTTTGGAATTACATTAGCAGTAATCGATTTTAAAATATATGCGATTATTTCAGAAAGTTCAAAACTGATTGCAGTAATCCTTTTTTTCATAGTGTTGATTTATGCAATCGGGGGGTGTATTCTTTCTGGTTTATTCTCTGTTGGGGAAGTGAAAAGTCTTGATACTCTTTCAGAAAAAATACATGGTTATGGCTCTGTTATTGGTTTTATGTGCCTAACATTTGCACCGCTTTTGGTTGGGATTTATGCTTATAAAATAAACGACATCAAATTTTTATTTTTCTGCATAGGGTGCTTTATATTAGCAATATTGTTTTTTTCATGTTTTGTTATGGGAGATAAGCCTAATTATAAGAACACATTTTTAGCACTTGAAGGCTTATGGCAACGGTTATCATTGCTGTTCATGTACTTACCTTTGGGCTGTTTAATGCTACTGGAAAAATAGCGTATTAGTAGTGAAATCTATAAGGTGGTGATTACATGGGAAGTTATTAGTTATTTCTCTTTCTGATAATGAGGAAGAAGTTTTCAAAAAAGCACTTGAATGGCTATCAAACGAATTAGTTACCTCTCCTATTCAGCTCAAACAATATACACCAGAATTTTCTATTGACCCGTATACACGAAGTTACGTCAAAATTAACGGAGAAGAAGTGTATTTGACATCTAAACAGTTTGACCTTTTATTCTTTCTCTATCGTCACAAAGGACAAGTGTTCACAAAGGAGCAGATTTACGAAAACGTATGGGGATATGATAATGCACCGGACGCAAGCAATCTCTCCTCATTCATCAGAAAACTAAGACTAAAAATCGAACCGCACCCAGACAATCCACAATATATCATCACTGTCTGGGGTGTGGGATATAAATTCAGCGGAGAAGAAAAACCGTAGCTGTATTTCACAATTCATTGTGATCTGCACGCTACGGTTTTATCTGTTGAACTGATTTCTTACTTCCTTATCCCTACGCATGGCTGATTTGGCACATTTCAGCAGGTCAACTAAAAATCGGATTTCGTATTCGTCGCAATCCTCAAAAATCTCTTTTGCTTCTCCCTTGAAAATATTCTGTGAAGCAAGTACATTATCACATAGGAGAACATCAACTGATACGGAAAGAGCATTGGCAATCTCAATTAGTGTCGGCAGGCTGACTTTTGTTTTCCCTGTTTCCACGTTGCTCATGTGGGCTGGGGTAATATCTATAAGGTCTGCGACGGCTTCCTGTGTTATGCCTTTCTTAATTCGTGCTATCTTGATACGCTGTCCGATTGCTTTATAGTCTATTTCCACAGTTCCCCTCTCCTTTCTTGCTTTTCATTATTGTAACTATTCACAGAGTGTAATATAATAGTCTGTATAGATGAAACATTTATGTACTATATTTTTAGCGGATTTTTTTGAAATATATCATCAATTTTGAGAAAAGAGGTGTTCTGACCGTATGATGAAATTCAGTAAAAGGGACAGCAGGAAAATGATAAAAGAAATGGCTCGTCTGCATGGGCTTTCTGTTTCAGAAGTCCGTGAACAGATACAGGATAAAATCATAGCGGTAATGAATAGTGACGACCCAGACCAGCAGGCGGAGTTTAGGCGTATGTTTGGCAACAGTACACCTACACCAGAGGAATTTATCTGTACTGCCAGCAGACAGCTAAAATTTTAAGGATTTAGGAGTGGCTATTATGGTTCAAGCGGAGAAGCAAAAGGAAGTGTTTCTGTCTCTATGCGGACAGCATGACTACAACTTACTGACAGGCAAGGAAGCCATGACACAAGTAGATTTTGAGCGTATCACATACATCACAACCGTTCTTGGTTATTCTTCCTACACGCAGGAATTGATTAGCGAACATTTAGAACTAGCGTGTAAGGAAGCTGAACGCACAGACAGGGAGTTCGATATTCTGAAAGGCTATCCAGAATACTATGAAGATGAAAATGTTTATGAACAGATTGATAAATGGATAGAGGACTTCATTAGTCAACTACCACCAGAAAAACGGGATGAGATACGCCGGCTCATCAAAGAAAATACAGAGAGTATTTGATACACAGGCTATCGCAACCACGGCATTTATGCTGGGTGTGATAGTCTTTTTTAGTTCCTGCTGAAAAACAGGGATTTGGACGGAATTAGGACGGATTTATCTTTTATGCTTATCCTGTTGAAATTTGCCTTATTTTGGCAAGGCGGTTTCTTCACGGGAGGATTACGAATGACAGGAGCGCATAAAAGAAAATCATCAAAAAAAATTTAATCCATGTTAAGGGAGTTTACAGCTATTTCCGTGTGGAATTTCCTCACTATCTGTCGATTATATTCACTAAAGCTCAACGAGGTTATTACAACTTCTTGGGCTTTTTTGTTTTTTCTGGATTTCTTTTTCAAACTTTGCCAGCTCGTATCCTCTCATTTGTATTAATGACGGAAAGGGGGAAGGAACGGTTACAATCACCGCCTTTTGACAAGCGAAAGGAGGTGAAAATGTGAACAGACCCACTTCTCCGGAAGATGTTCAGAAAGTCTTTGACTGTTACTGCAAGAAGATTTTGAAGAATGAAGCAATCAATATTCAGAAGCACTACCAGCGTATGAACGATTTGCAGATTTCCTTTTCAGAACTCACGCCAGAACAGCTTGCGGAACTCTCGACTTATGATGATTACTCCACAAACTATGACCTTTACAAAGTCATGGGCTATGACGTGAAAATCAAGAATGAGCTGTTGAGTGAAGCATTGCAGGAACTTTCTGAGGAAGAACGCTTTATCTTGTTGCTCTACGGTTTAGGCTTCAACGACGGCGAGATTGCCGACCTGCTGAAAATTGTGCGCCGTACAGTGAACTATAAGCGTCAAAGAGGATTTGAAAAAGTCAGAAAAAGAATGGAGGAAAAACAGCATGAAGAAGAATAAAGCGGTACATAAAGGCAATGGCTTATTGCCTTACCCTGTTATCGTTTCCGCTTCACAGGGCGATATTCTGGCTATGAATGTTGTGTTATGCCATTACGAGCCATACATTGCCCGCTTGTCCATGCGAACAAGCATTGACGAATACGGCAATCCTCACACCAGCGTTGACGAGGATATGCGTAGCCGTTTGGAAGCAAAACTGATTGAGCAGGTACTTAATTTCAAAGTAGCATAAACCAACGTCCTATTGCAGAGTGACGCATTATCCCCTTTCCTGCGTCCTCTCTGGGGCTTGTATATCTATCAAAACCCATATGACTTCATATAGGTTTTGACAGGCGTATAAGCCGTTGTGGTCTTTGACAACTGAATAAAGCAGACAGATACGTTTGTGATACAGCGAGCCACGGGGACTGTACGCCATGACCTTTCCAAAAGAGAGCGAGCGACCCACGCAGTGATCCGAGAGCGAC
>NZ_NFLA01000007.1:0-79141 GCF_002160675.1 Erysipelatoclostridium sp. An15 | reverse complement strand
TGTTAAATTCATAATCATAATATAACCTCCAATAAAAACTGAATTATTATATTATGTTGAATTGATTTTGTACATTTTTATATGATCGTTTTTGTACATATTAATAGTAGCATTTATATACACGCTTAAAAAGTCGCTACAGTTCTTTTCTATCACTATCAACTACTTGTAGCTGGTTTATACTTAAATCATGTCATATCTAAGATACAAAAAAGCTATTTGCTTTAATAAACAAATAGCTATTTACGCCATAATGACGGTGAAAATAATAATAATAGTGGGAAAATTTCTAATCTTCCAGCAAGCATATCAAATGATAGAACAATCTTTGATAAATCACTTAAAGATGAAAAGTTTCCAACTGCTCCAACGACTTCTAATCCTGGTCCAACATTATTAAAACATGTTGTTACTGCTGAAAAAGTCGTTTTAAAATCAAAATTATTTAAGGCTACTATTAATAAAGATACTGCAAACAATGCCAAATATACTGCCAAATAAGCATGAATGTTACGATTTACATTTTCATCTACTGGTTGTCCTTCAAATTCAACAGTTTTAATACTATGAGGATGGACTAGTCTTCTAATTTCATTACGAGCATTTTTGAAATAAATGACTATACGAGAAATTTTTATTCCACCACCTGTTGATCCAGAACAAGCACCAATAAACATCAAAGCCAACAATACCATTTGTGAAAATAGTGGCCAGGTATCATAATTATAGCTAACATATCCGGTAGTAGTAATGATAGAACCAACTTGGAAGCTTGAATATCTAATTGCCTGTAAAATTGAATCATACATTGGTAAAGTATTAATTGTAATTAATACGATTGCTCCAAAGATAATTAATAAATACCAGCGTAATTCTTCACTTCGCATTACCTCTTTAATACGACCTAGAATTGCAAAATAAATTAGATTGAAGTTAATTCCAAATAAAATCATAAAGACTGTTAAAACGCCTTCAATATAAGCACTATCCCAATACATAGCACTATTATTTTTAACCCCAAAACCACCTGTACCAGCGGTTCCAAACGCCATCAATATACTATCGAATAATGACATTCCACCAAATACTAATAAAATGATTAAAATAATAGTTAAAACTGCATAAATAACATAAAGAATTCGGGCTGTTAATTTAACTTTAGAAACTAATTTACCTACTACTGGCCCAGGTACTTCAGCTTTTAAAATATGTAAAGATCTACCTGAAGCAATTGGAACAAACGCAATTACAAAAACCAATATTCCCATTCCACCTACCCAGTGAGTGAAACTACGCCAAAATAAACCAGTATGGCTCATAGCTTCAACATTAGTTAAAATTGAAGATCCGGTTGTAGTAAAACCAGAAACTGTTTCAAAAACAGCATCTACATAAGAAGGAATTTCACCACTTAAGCAAAAGGGAATTGCTCCAACTAAAGAAACAAGTATCCACCCTAAAGCAACAATAACGAATCCTTCACGAGCATAAATATTTTTTTTCTTTGGTTCTTTTTTAGAAATCAAAAAGCCAATAATAATAATTGCAATTCCAACACCGGCATAGCATATGCCTGTCTTTTCTTGATAAATTAAAGATACAATTACCGGAATAAACATCAATATTCCAGTAATCATCAATAATTTTCCAAGTGCATAAACAATCATCTTTTTATTCATCTTAACTAGCTCCTTAAAATATCATTAAGACTTTTCATTGTTATTCCTTTTGAAATAACAATCACATGATCGTCTTTTTCAATGGTAGTATTTCCTTTAGGAACAATTATTTCATCACCACGAGAAATTGTAGCAATTAAAACATTGTTATTTAAAGATAATTCATTTAATGTTTTACCTAAGAATTTGATCTTTTCAGTAGCTACAAACTCACTAGCTTCAACTTCACCATCAACAAGTTTATATAATGTTTTAACACTTGAATCGTCATCTTTATTCATCTTAGCACGCACATAACGAATAATTTGTCCCGCAATTATTTGTTTTGGTGCAACAATACTATCAACTTTTAAGCTATCAGTTAATCCAGTAAAGTTCATTCTAGTTACTTTAGCAACCGTTTTACGACGATATAAATTTTTAGCATATAATGAAAGAATCAAGTTTTCTTCATCCAATCCCGTCAATGCTAAAAAAGCATCAGTATTTTCGATTCCTTCTTCAAGCAAGATTTCTTCATCACTACCATCAGCATAAATAATAGTAGCAAATGGTAATTTTTTTGATAACTCTTTACAACGTTCTAAATCCTTTTCAATTATTTTAACTTTAATTCCAGCAATCGCTAAAAACTTAGTTAAATAATAAGCAATTTTTCCACCGCCAACAATTAAAACATTTTTAACACGTTGGGTATTGATTCCAACATCTAAACAAAAATGAACTAAATCACGATGTGCTCCCGTAATATGTAAATGATCACCAGCTTTAATCATATAATTACCATCTGGAATTATAACTTCTTCATTATGGCTTACAGCACAAACTAAAATATTAGTTTTAGAAACATTATGTAGTTCACTTAACGAAACACCTACTAGTTTACTTTCTTGATCTACATAAAATTCAGCCAATTCAACTTTACCACGAGCAAAAGTTTCTACTTTTACTGCTGATGGGAAAGCTAAAGCTCTTCGAATTTCACTTGCTGCCTCTAATTCTGGATTAATAATCATTGAAAATCCTAATTGATCACGCATAAAATCACGTTGTCTTAAATAATCTGGATTTCTAACTCTAGCAATCGTATGACGAGTTCCCATCTTTTTAGCCATTAATCCAGCTAAGATATTTAATTCATCAGAAGCTGTAACACAAATAATTAAGTCAGCATCTTCAACACCAGCCTCCATTAAAATGTCATATGAGCCTCCATTTCCAACAACACCAATAACATCATATTGATTTACAACATCATCAATTTTTTGCCCATTTGTATCAATGACAACAATATCATGATCTTCATTGGACATGTGCTTGATCAAAGTCTTACCAACTTTCCCAGCACCCAAAATGATAATATTCATAATAAAAAAACATCCCCCTTGATATATTTATTTTAGACAATTTTGACATATTTCTACCTAAGTTGCAACCTTTACTAATCAAACTTTACAATATCATAACAATTCAAAGCTTAATAATAATTTCATTTTATCTTAATACAATTTTAATATCATTTTTATATGTAAAACCTTATAAAATAATAAAAAAATAGCATTTTTATTTTACTATATAAAAATGCTATTAAGATAATATAAAGAATATTCTCATTTAAAAATCATCTTTTTAATCAAAAAACAAAGTAGAAATCTCTACTTTGTCATATAATCAAATTTCTCTAATTCCTTAGTTTTTCCAATGACCAAAAAGTAATCGCCATCTTGAATCTGGTATTCAGGAACAACGTCTAATGATAACTGCCCATCTTGTTCATGTTTTACGCCGATGATATTCATTCCATATACTCGCCGAACATTTAACATTACAAAGTTTTTACCAACCCAAGATTGTGGTGCTTTAATCTCAACTAATGAATAATCATCATCTAATTCTACTAAATCAACAATACTTTTACGAAGTAAGCTTTTAGCAACCTTTATTCCCATTTCCTTTTCAGCTCTAATAACACGATTAGCACCAACTTTTTCTAAGATTTTCATAAATTGTTTATTTTTAGCTTTAGCAATTACATAAGGAATACCTAATTCCTTAAGATTCATTGTCGCTAAAACAGCTTCTTCTAAATGAGTTCCAATTGCTACAATTGCAACATCACTATCACCGATTCCAGCTGCTTGAAGTTCTTCAATGTCAGTTACATCTCCAACAATTGCTTTAGTTACTTCATCAGCAATTCTTTGAACACAAATAGGATCTTTATCAATGACAATTACTTCACAGCCATGATTAGCTAAAGTAGTTGCTACTGTTGATCCAAAAATTCCTAATCCTAATACTGCATATTGTTTATTATCCATCTTTTCCACCTCATTATCCTAGTAAAATATCACCATCAGGATATCTTACTTCTTTTTTACTTGATCTTAAATACGATTTACGTGCAAATGAAATTATCATCGTAATTGGTCCAATTCGACCTACATACATTAAAATTATAATTACAATCTTACCAATGTCCGTTAATACCGGTGTTAATGAAGCACTTAAGCCAACTGTTGCAAAAGCTGAAACTACCTCAAAGCAAATATCAATAAATTCTGCCGTTTCACTTAATGACAAGATAAAGATACCACCGATAACTAAAGATACTGCCATTGAAATAATCGCAAAAGAACGTACTATTAAATGTTTAGGAATTCGTCGAGTAAAAACGGTAACCTCTTTACGCCCATGATAAATATTATATACTTCTAAAATACCAAGCGCGAAAGTAACTGTTTTAATTCCTCCTGCAGTTCCTGCTGGCGAACCACCAATAAACATTACAATACACATCATAAATTTAGTAGCTGGATGCAAACTAGCCATATCTACAGATGCAAATCCAGCTGTTCTTAAGGTTGCTGATTGAAACCAGGAAATCTGAATCTGATCAATTAAATTTAAATTTCCAATTGTTTTAGGATTATTGAACTCACATAAATAGAATATTACTGCTCCACCAATTAATAATGATGCTGTTACAATTAAAACTAACTTTGTGTGCAAAGAAAAGCTTGTAAACAGATGTTTTTTATTAAATTTAGTATGTCTTTTAAATTCCTTTTTAATACAGGCAGCAATATCAAACCAGACAATGAATCCTAAACCACCCATGATAATCAAACCAGGTATAACTAAATTAATTAACCAGTTAGTTTGATAACCAATTAATGAATTACTACCTAAAACATCAAATCCGGCATTACAAAAGGCTGAAATTGCATGAAATATCGAATAGTATATACCCTTAATAACCCCATGATCAGGGATAAATACAAACGATAATAAAATAGCTCCAATTCCTTCTACGATAAATGTATATTTAATTACATTTTTTACGAATTTAGGAATATTATTTAATGTCGGCTGATTAAAAGCTTCTTGTAATACTACTTTATTAGTTAAAGAAATTTTCTTTTTTAATTTCATTAACAATAAATTTAAAAATGTTAAAAAACCTAAACCGCCAATTTGAATCAATATAATAATTACTATCTGTCCAAATAAGCTATATTGTTCACTAGGGGTTACTGGAACCAGTCCAGTAACACAAGTTGCTGAAGTTGCAATAAACAAGTTATTTAAATAGCTTGTTAGACCGTCATTATTACTTATTGGCAGGGTTAATAAAACAGAGCCAATGAAAATTACCAATAAAAAGCTCAAGGCAATTTTACGGGTTGGACGCATCACATGATGTGTCTTATTTAATCCTATCGTTAAAACTTTCATACTTCCCTCCTAAATACAGCTTTCTTCTTTTAAAAGAATCTCACTGCATTTTAAACCATCAATAGCACTAGACATAATTCCTCCAGCATAACCAGCTCCTTCCCCAATTGGATAAATATTAGTAATGTTGCTTCGATAATTATTATCCCGATAAAATCTTACTGGCGAAGAAGAGCGAGATTCAACTCCCGATAACATTGCCTGATTGGTAAATCCAGAAAATTTTTGTTCCATTAATTGTAATCCTTCTTTTAAAGCCTGGTTAATTGGTTCTGGAAACAACTCATTTAAATTAGCATATTTAACAGCTGGCAAAACACTACAATTAACTTCTTCACTTGTTAAAGCAATTGTATTATTTATATAATCTTCAACTCGCATCACTGGCACATGATAATTTTGACCACCTAATTCAAAGGCTTTTTGTTCTAACTGACGTTGAAAACTAACACCAGCCAAAGGATGATCACTATCAAAATCATCAGGTCCAACTGTAACTAAAATAGCACTATTGGCATTTTTATCATCACGGGCCTGATTGCTCATTCCGTTTACAACTAGACCACCTTCTTCACTACTTGAATTAATTACCTGACCTCCTGGACACATACAAAATGTATAAACACCACGGCCACTGCTTGTTTTAACTGCTAGTTTATAATCAGCCGCTTTTAAACGAGGATGACTAGCAAATTTTCCATATTGATGAACATTTATAAATGATTGTAAATGTTCGATTCTAAAACCAACTGCAAATGGTTTTTGACTAATTTCTAAACCTTTTTGATAAAGCATCTCATAGGTATCTCGAGCACTATGACCTATTGCTAATACTAATTTATCAACAGACATTTTTTCTACCTGACCATTTTTTTCAATAATTATTTTTTTTACTTGATTATTTTCAAGTTCTAAATCAACAAGCTTTGTGTCAAATAAAACCGTTCCACCATTTTTTTGAATTATCTTACGCATATTAGCAACAACATTTATTAAATAATCAGTACCAACATGTGGTTTATTAGAATATAAAATATCATCATTAGCCCCATGTTCTACAAATGTTTCTAAAATAAAACGTTTTCGATAATCCTTAACACCAGTTGTTAGTTTTCCATCACTAAATGTACCAGCACCACCTTCACCAAATTGAACATTGCTTTCAGGATTCAACTTACCTGTTTTAAAAAAATGATCAATATCATTTTTTCGTTTATCAACCGCACTACCACGTTCAATTAAAGTAACTTTTTGATGCGCTCTAGCCAAATTATAGGCACAAAATAATCCTGCTGGACCACTACCAACAACAACGATATGATCATCAGTTGCTTTCAACACAGGATAATTATATGGTTTTACTTTTGTCAACTGTAATTTAGGCCGTTTTGCTATTACAAGATCTTCATTGTCAATATTAAAAGTGAAGCTGCAAACAAAATGAACTTTATTTTTTCTTCTAGCGTCCACCGCCTGTTTAACTAACTTAACATCACGAATCTTATTTTTAGAAATATTTAGTTGTTGTGATATAACTTTTTGATAGTCAGTTGTATCTAAAGGAACCATCACATTATTTATTTGTAGCATCTAATCCCTCTTTTCCATTTATAATTGTTTTGGCCACATGATAACCCGAAGCAAAGGCAAAATGAAGATTATAACCGCCACAATCACCGTCAACATCTAACAATTCACCTGTTAAATAGATATTTGGATATTTATTTACTTCTAGATTTTCATTTACTTCTTCCAAACTAACACCACCACTGATTACTTGGGCTTTTTCAATGCCATAAGTATCTTTTATTAAAAAACGCCAATCTTTTAAATTAGCAACATTTTCTAATACTTTAGCTAATTTATCATTAAAAATACCCGCTAGATAATAATCATTAAAATCCTGCCTTCTTTTTTGCAATAAATCAGCTAATTCTTTTTGACCGTAGTCTGGCATTAAATCTAACGATATTTCTTTTATACCTTGATAATGTGGTAACAACCTGGAAAGTTGCATAATACAAATTCCTGATAACCCATTTTCACTAAACAAAACTTCACCTTCCTGGCTTTCAATCAGCTGCTTATCTACATACAAATGAGCAATACATTTAACTCGAACGCCTTTTAAGCTACGATAAGCAGGTTTAGTTTTTAATTGCACCAGACTTGGATATAATTTTGTTATTTTTAAACCTAATTGTTTAACTAAATCATAATTATTTTTTCCCGATAATAATGAAGCTGGCGAACCAGTTGCAATAACAATATTATCGCCATAATAATCACCTAATGTTGTTGTTACTATATAGCCTTTTCCCTGTTTTGTAATTTTTAAAGCTTCGCAATTTTCAATCAAAGCTACATTATTATAATTATTCATTAAAGCATTTTTAACAGTTAAACTTTGATTAGATCGCGGATAAAGCAGTTTACCATTTTGCCTAACCAGCACCCCAATTTTTTCAAAATACTTTTTAGCATCAAAATTATTAATTATAGCAGCAATTCGCCAATCATCTGTATTATAATATTTCATTTGTAAATCAGTGTTCGATAAATTACAACGGCCATTACCACTAGCTAATATTTTTCTACCTGATTTATTAGACTGTTCTAATATAATCACGTTTTCACCTGTTTTTGCCAGTTCATGACCGCATAATAAACCACTTGCTCCAGCACCGATTATGATTGTTGTATTCATAAAAAAATCTCCTTGTAGTGACTTGATTATAGCACAATAAAATACTATTTCAAGATGATTAATCTTAATATTTCATCAAGTTTTTTTTGTTGCTATTAATAAGCTTATTTTTTATTTATAATCTTATTTATAGGGGGTTAATAATTAAAAAATCTAGATATACAACTATATCCAGATTTTATTAAAAGTTTCTATTTTGATAATTTTGATACTTATTTTTAACCAATAGTTGATATTTTCTACCTACTGGTATTTTTATTATATTATTAATTTCTAAATGGTCATAAAACAAGCTAGTTACATTTTCAATATTAACAAGATAAGATTTATGGCATTGAACAAAACGATTATCAAGTTCTTTTAAAATTTTCTTTAAAGAAAAGCGACGAGAATAATCAAGAAGCTTAGTATGAATAATAATTTCATTACGATATGATTCAATATATAATATATTATCAATATTAATCTCATATTCAATTAAGCCACTATTAAATTTAATCACTTTATTTTTATTCTTTAATAATGCTATTAAAGAGTCCTTTATTTTTTCAATATCTTTTTCAAAAAAATTCTTTCTTAAATAATAATGAATATTAAATTTCTGATATTCAAAAATCTGTTCATAATTATCAATTATAAAAATTAAAATACACTTATTATTAATATCTTTTAATTTAATCAAGTCATCTATTGAATCACAAATACCTAAATTATAGTTGATACTTAAATCAAAATTTTCATAACATTTTACTTTTTGATCTAAAAATCTTAATTTTTCACGCCAATATTCTATATTATTGCTGATATAAATATTTAACATCTTTTTAAACCTCTAATTTTTGAATATATTGATATAAATTATAACCTGATTCAATTGCTTTAATTAACTTTAAGTGATCTTCAAACTTTACTCCATGTTTTTGCATATATCTAATTGCTGCTACAAACTTAGTTTTATCCGCATTAAACAACGCATCCATTTTAATAATATTACCATCAATCAATTGAATTTCAAAAATTAAACTATAACCATTATTATAAATAAAAGTCGCTGATGTTTTAACGTAACTAATTTTTATTTTATCAATTACTGTAAAAGGAATAATTAAGTTTGCCTTACGAGTAAGTATATAACGCCATTTTTGTCGGTAATTATTTAAATATACTAAAACAAGCTTATCTTCACTAACAGCCCAAAACGGATAAACAAATGCAGGTATTATAAATAAGATAAAATATAAAAAAATTAATGCAGTAATTAAGTAACGCCAACTATAAAATAAGTTACTTGCTAATAAAATAACTACTAAATATATTGCACCATATAAAATAATACAAATTATTTTAGCTAACCATGAACTATTATCTTTTTTAATTATATAAAGCCAGTTCATATTTACCACCTCTACATATATTATAGCTAGTTTTATGAATAATTGAGCTATAATGGGATAAATAACAATAAATCAGGATAAAAACGCTACTTGATAATATTAGATGATAAGTGTATAATTTAAAAGAATTTATCACTTTAAGGAGGAATTATTTATGGGTAGAGCACATGAAGTGCGTAAAGTGGCAATGGCCAAAACAGCTGCTAAAAAAGCTAAACTATACTCACGTTATGGTAAAGAAATTTATTTAATTGCTAAAGCTGGTGGTCCAGAACCCGATGGAAACCTTGCTTTAAGAAGAATAATTGAAAAAGCTAAAAAAGAACAAGTACCTGCTGATGTTATCAAAAGAGCAGTTGATAAAGTAAAAAGTGGTGTAACTGAAAATTATGAAGAAAAAGTATTTGAAGGTTATGCAGCTGGTGGTGCGACTTTAATTGTTAATTGTTTAACTGACAATATTAATCGTACTATTTCACAAGTACGTCCAGCATTCACTAAATCTAAAGCTAAATTAGGAAATGAAGGTTCAGTTGCTTATCAATATGATACAATGTCTGTAGTAAGCTTTAAAGGATTGGATGAAGAAGCAGTTTTAGATGCTTTAGTAATGGCAGAAATCGATGCTAGAGATATAATTAGTGAAGATGATGGATCAATTAAAGTTATTGGAGAACCATCAGATTTAAATAAAATCAAGGAAGCTATCGAAGGGGTAAAAGCTGATGTTGAATTTGATATCGATGAAATTCAAACAGTTCCTCAAGAAACAGTTGAACTTGAAGGTGAAGATATGGAATTATTCGAAAGACTAATGAACAATCTTAATGATTGTGATGATGTTGACCATATCTATCATAACGTTGCAAACTATGATGAGGGAGAGTAATCTCCCTTTTTTTGGAGGTAAAAATGAAAATAACTTATCTTTATAATAGTGGTTTCCTAGTTGAATTAGAACATCATTTGTTATTATTCGATTATTACCTGGGAAATATTCCTAAATTAAATAAATCAAAACCTCTTTATGTTTTTGTTTCCCATAATCACTACGATCACTATAATCCTGAAATTTATCATATCGATCATCCTAATATTACATATATTATCGATCAAGGTATTAATAATAAAGGAATAAAAGTAGCTCCTAATAAATCTTATCAAATTGATGACTTAAAAATTCAAACATTATTATCGACTGATTTAGGAGTGGCCTTTGTTGTTAATGTTGAAGACAAATATCTATATCATGGTGGTGATTTACACTGGTGGCACTGGATTGGTGAACCAGATGAAGATAACAAATATCAAGAAAACACTTTTAAACAAGAAATTAATAAAATCAAAAACATCCATTTTGACTTATTAATGACTGCTTTAGATCCTCGATTAGAAGAAACAATCTGGTGGGGAATGGATTATATTTTAAAAAATGTAACAACTAAATATGTATTACCTATGCATTTTACTGAAAGTACTCAAAAAATGCTTGAAGCTATTGATAATCCACCACTAAATCAATATCATAATATTATCAAAATAAAATATGAAGGAGAAGAATTTAATTTATTATGATCAAACCATATCAACATTTAGCTAAATACTATGAAACAGATCAAATGGGAATTATTCATCATTCCAACTATATTCGCTGGTTCGAAGAAGCGCGTATTGACTATATGAACCAAATCGGTTTAACATATAAAAAAATGGAAGATGAAGGAATCATCTCCCCTGTCTTAGAAGTAAATTGTCAATATCTAAATATGATGTACTTTGATGATTTAGCTACTATCAAAGTAAGCGTAACTGACTATACTGGTGTTCGTTTCGCTTTTAAATATGAAATTTATAATCAAAATAATAAGCTATGTACTACTGGTACTTCAAGGCATTGCTTTATGACTAGAGATGGAAGACCAGTTAGTTTAAAACGTGCTAAACCGAAATTTGATCAATTGTTTAAAAACGTATTAAAAGATATCATTTAATCGATATCTTTTTTAATACATATTTATAATGTTAAAACACAATTACTATTATTAAAAATATCTAGCTATAATACACCAGTTATTTTAATGGAGAGGATAGAAAGACATTTATTTTCTACCAGCAAGTCATCTATAAAATAGAGAATGTCTTTCTAAAAAGAATATTTACTATCCTATTTTAATTCTTTATTTAATAACACTCTAATAAACTGAACTAATAATATTTTTTTAAAGCAAAAAAGATGAGGAGCAACTCATCTTTTTTGTTTGAAATATTTGATTATCCTATTTTTAATAATATATTTAATAAAGTCTAATAAACTAGACTAAAAATATCTTTGACCCATAAATCAACTTATTATTTTCATCTAGAATATTGACAAAAACATCATATAATAATCACAATAAAAAATCAAGTGTTATATTTAGATTTGTCTAAATATAATTAATCAATTAAAATTAATTTCTTATTTTTTTGGTAATATTTCAATCCAATAATCATCAGGATCATGGATAAAATATAATCCCATTGCTTTATTTTCAAAACAAATACAACCCATATCCTTGTGTAGCTGATATGCTTTTTGATAATCCTCTACTTCAAAACAAATATGACTTTCATTTTCACCTAATTCATAAGCTTGAGGATGATCTTTTAACCATGTTAATTCAATTTCAAAATCTGATTCTCCATCATTTAAATAGGTTAAAATAAAGCTACCATCGCTTGCTTCTTTAGTACGAACAACTTTCATACCTAAAGCTTTTTGATAAAAATCTACACTGCGTTCAATATCAGTAATATTAATATTGCAATGAATACATTTAAATTTCATACTTTCTCCTTTAATTAACGATCTAATTCATGTAATTGATATTGATCAAAATATATTAAAATAAGGTCCATAATAATTTCTATTGGCCAATATACTAAAACAAAAATACTTAAACCAACTATTAAATCATAACCAATTACTGTTACTACGTAAACAGCAACAATAAAAGCGATAATTACTGGTATAAATCCAATACCCGGAGGAAATTGAATCTGCATTATTGTTCCACATTCTGGACATCTTTGACGAGCTTTATAAGCAAATGAGTTGGGTTTAAACTCATGACCACAATTACTACACTGCATATTATAAAGTACAGATCATTACAGTCATATTACCGTCGTATACAACAGCATCCTGGTCACTGCATACAACAAAGTTATCACCCATTTTTACGTCATTTCCATCAATTGTCCCATTACCTTTGATGACAGTAACCATTTGGAAAGGTTTATCGTTATTGATTGTGTTTTCACCATTCATTTCATATTTAGTAAGTGTAAAGAATTCACTAGATACTAATTTAGTAGCTGTTCCGTTTTGTAAATCACTAACTTCTTGATTTGCTAGTGAATATGGCTGATAAGGAACTGTTGATACATCAATTGATTGTTGTACATGCAATTCTCTTTCATTACCATTTGCATCTTTACGATGATAATCATATACACGATATGTAATATCTGAAGATTGTTGAGCTTCATAAATTAATGAACCACTGCAAATTGCATGAATAGTTCCTGAAGGAATATAGAAAAAGTCTCCCTCTTTAATTGGAAATTTATTTAATAAATTATCATAATCATCATTTTCAATTGCTTTAACTAATTCTTCTTTTGTTTTAGCATGATGTCCCATAACCATTTGTGTTCCTTCATCAACACCTAAAACATACCAGCATTCTGTTTTACCTAATGAATTTTCATGAACTTTTGCATATTCATCATTAGGATGAACTTGAACTGATAAATCATTACAAGCATCAATAATTTTGATTAATAATGGAAATTCTTCACCTTCGATATTTCCAAATAATTCACGATGTTCTTGCCATAGTTGTGATAATGTTTTGCCATCAAATTCACCACCAGAAATTGTACAATCACCGTTTTTATGAGCTGAAATTGCCCAGCATTCACCAGTATGATCACTAGGAATATCAAAACCGTAAACATCTTTTAATTTGTGTCCACCCCAAATCATTTTTTTAAATACTGGTTTGACTTTTAAAATATGTCCCATTTTTATAACCTCTTTTCTATAAATTTTAAAAAATCTTCTATTTCATCTTCACTATATACTATTATGCCATGGTTTTGTAATAATTGGCAAGTAATACCATCACCTTTTACAAGTCGATGTGAAAAAGTACCATCATAAATAAACCCTTTGCCACAACTAGGACTTTTTGCTTTCATCAAGACTACTTCAACATGATTTTCTTTTAAAATTTCTAATGCTTTTTTTGCACCTAATCGATAGGCTTCTGTTTTATCATTACCTTCAATATCAATTACCCGATCACCTATTATTTCACAAGGCAATCGAGGGGTCCCTAAATTCCCTAAAACTTCTGGACAAATCAAAACAGCTTTACCATCATCAACCAATTGTTTGGCCTCATCAATTAAGTTATCGCTGCCTTTATAAGTACATTTACAGCCAGCCAAACAACTACTTATTCCAATCATCAATTATCTCCATAATATCATTAGCTTGATTAGCAACAGCATCAGCACCACTTGCTAATAATTCCTCACGTCCACGAAACCCCCAGGCAACTCCTATTGATTTTACTTTAGTATTTAAAGCAGTTTGCATATCAACATCACTATCACCAATATATACTACTTGATTTTTTTTAACATCAAGTAAACTAATTGCTAGATTAGTTAGACAAGGATCTGGTTTTTTTTGCTGTAATGGATTATTACCAAAAACATAATCAAAACAATCAGGAAATAAAGTTTTAACAATCTTTACCGCATGATCGTGTGGTTTATTTGTTACTACTGCTAAATTATAACCTTTATTAACCAAATCATCGACTAATTCTTTAATTCCTGGATATGGCTTAGTATTTTCAAGACATTTTTGTTCATATAATTGATCGAAACGTTTTTTAAATTCTGATATCTTATCCTGACCATCTTGTGGTAAAACACGTTCAATCAGCTTAATAATACCATTACCTACAAAGTGACGATATTTATCAACTGGATAGGTTGGATAATTGTATTCTTGAAGAATCTGGTTAGTTGTGTTAGCTAAATCAACTAAAGAATCTACCAAAGTACCATCTAAATCAAATATAATTGTATTTATCATTTAATCACTCCATTTTTCAAACGTATTATAGCACATATTTTTCTTGTATGCTTATAAAGTTGTGGTATAATTTCTTTATTGAGGAGTGAAATAATGGAAGAAAAAAGTACTATTTTCATGAACTTAGGAACATCATTAGGTTTAGCTATTGGAATTATCTATTTTGCATTTCAGTATTTCTTTGGTTCTGTAAGTTCCTGGATGGCATTAATATTTTTGATTACTGCTTTAATTGGCAGAGTTATTGGTTATGGTTTAGATCGAATCGTAGATAAAAACAGTCAAAAAAAATGAGCATTTTGCTCATTTTTTTATTGGCTATACATTAAATAGTTTTCAAAAGCATCTTTTGCCTGTTTTTCGTGACTACGACTAATAGGAATTACTACGTTATTTTTTAAAATAAAACGATTTCTTTGATGTTCCCTTACTTCATTAAAATTAACAATAAAACTACGATGACATTCAAAAAAATTATCTGGTACTAAATCTAAAAAAGATTGAAATTTATCATAAGTATAATATTGAGTATTATTTAAATGAATAATAGTTCTTCTTAGATCTCTTTCAAAATAAATAATTTCTGATAACGAAATAACTATTTTTTTACCACGGCAGTTTATCAAGATATTATTTTTACTTTCTCTAATATTGTTAATAGCTCTTTTTAATGCTTTAAATAAGTACTTTTCTAGACTTGGTTTATAGATAAAATAACAGTGTTTAGTTTCATAAATTTCGCTAATAACATTAACATAATTACTAACAAAAATAATTTGCGCACCATTTATTTGATTATTGATCTTTTTAGCAAGCTCTATTCCATTTTCATTATAAAAAAGAATATCAACAATAAAAATACTATAATCTAAGAATAACTCAAAGTCCTCTAAAAACTTTATAGCATCATTATAAACGACTATTTCAATCAACGGATCTATTTGATATATTCCATTTCTGATTTGATCAAGAAATTTTTTATCATTATTTAAAATGACAACCTGCATAACAACTACCTCTCCCCTAAAAATTATTAATTTTTAATATCTCCCATATTTATTAATTTTGTAAACTACATTATATTAAATTTCATTCAAAATACCTAGCTGTTCTTAAAAGTGTGTCATTTAAATTTGACAAAAAAAGAGTCTTTAGACTCTTCTACGTTTTGGTTTAAATCTTAAAATTAAAATATATATAACAACTAAAACAATAGCAATTCCATATGGGAAAATAAAATCAATAACATTATTAGTAACTTCTTTGACAGTATCTTTTTCAATAGCTTCAGTTGTCAAATAATCTTCTTCATATAATAAATAATCACCATAATATATTTCTAAATTCCCAACTTTAGTTCCTTTTTTTAATGGTGCTTTTAATTTATCAAATGAATATCGATAATCCAGCTCTTCTAAATTAAAATTATTTGGTAAAAAAGCTGTTGCATCATTTTGATTAGTAATTACTACTGATTTATTATCTTTAGCTAAATCTACTTTTAAAGTGTCAACTTCATTACCCTTTGTTAAGATATTTTGCAAAGAATAACGCTGTCCTACATAGTTCATAATATCTAAAGTATCACAAACTGCTGCACTTGTTCTAACTTCATTAGTACTATGTGCTACAATAGTGATAATTTCATTACCGTTAACAGTATCTAGACTTGATAAACAGTTTTTAGCTTGATTAGTATAACCACTTTTACATCCTAAAATATTAGTAGTATCTATTCCAGCTCGACGCGCATTATAAATCGATTTATTAACCCACTGATGTAATCCATTAGATGAAGTATGATAACGTTGACCATATATTTCTCTAAACTTATCATTTTCAATCGCATGTTTAACAATTAAAGCCATATCATGAGCAGTAGTATAATGATTATCATCATGAATACCTGTAGTATTTACAAAATGAGTATCTTTTAATCCTAACTCACCAGCTAATTCATTCATTTTAGCAACGAAAGCTTCTTGAGAACCACATAAATTATTAGCTAATGCTCTAGTAGCATCAGCACCACTTGGCAATATTGCTCCATATAAAAGATCTTCATATGTAACTACTTCACCAACTTCAAAATTAGCTGAAGATGCCCCGGTTTCCCAAACTGTATCAATATCACTTTGAGTAATAACTGTCGTTGTTGATGTATCTTTCATCATCTCTAATGCCACAATTACAGTCATGACTTTAGTCATGCTAGCCGGATACATTCTTTCATCCATGTTTTTATTGTATAATACCAGCCCTGATTTAGCATCGATTGCCACAGTATATTGGCATGATAAAGTTGTGATTGGTTCACTATTTTCTAAAGCTTTTACTGGTATATTACTAGTAAAAATACTTATTACCATAATAATGGCAACTAATAATTTTTTAACCATTAATTTTCCTCCCATATAAAATTATTTTCCCAATCTATAATTCCCTCGATTTAATTATTAAGGTTATTTGCTAGTTTATTTTAGCACTTTCGACTCTTTTCAACAATATTATTTTATTAAATCAAGCCAATAAATTGCAAAAAATATTCTTAAAACGCACTAAACCCCAAGTTGTAATATACAGCTTGGGGTATTTTATCTAATTAACCATTAATTACATCATGACAACGGTGGCATAATTCGCCTTCCATTTCATCTTCATCAAAGTAATTCCAGCAACGTGGACATTGATGTCCATTGAATTTTTCTGCTTTAATATAAGCACTATCAAATTCTTCTAAAGTAGTATCTTCTACTAAATTAACTTTAGCAACAATAAATAATTGTTTTAAATCATCAGCTAATTTTTCCATATCTTTATAATCATCTTTTAAAGAAATAGTTACTTTAGCTTCCATATTAGATTTAATTACTTTATCATTACGTAATTGTTCTAATGCTTTTAAAACATCTTTACGTAAATCTAAGAAACGTTTAAAGTATTCTTTTAAGCTTTCGCTATCTTCTAATTCAATTTTTTGATAAGCTGGTTCTAAGAATACTGATTCTGCTTTATTTTCATCACAATGGAAATGATCATGTAATTCTTCAGCAGTAAATACTAATACTGGTGAAATTAATTTCATCATGATTTTAGCGTGATAATATAATACCGTTTGAACTTGACGTCTTCTTAAACTATCAGCTTTTTCGATATAAAGAATATCTTTAGTAAAGTCCATATAGAATGAACTTAATAAGTTAGTGAAATAATTTAAGATCAATTGGTTTGCTTCTGCAAAATCAAAGTTTTCATAAGCATTATTATAACCATCAATTAAATCATTTAACTCTGCTAACATATAGCGATCTACTGGTGCTAAATCTTTAATAGCTACTAAATCATTTTCTTTAAAATCATTTAAATTTCCAAGAACGAAACGCATTGTATTTCTAATTTTACGATAGTTTTCAGAAATTTGTTTCATAATATCATTACTAATTCTAACATCTTGCTGATAAGCAACAGAAGTTGCCCAAAGTCTAACGATATCAGCACCAAATTGATTAACTAATTTAATTGGATCAACAGTATTACCTAATGATTTAGACATCTTGTTTCCTTTACCATCTAAAACAAATCCATGAGATAAAACTGTTTTATATGGTGCTTGACCATGAGCAGCCGTACCAACAATTAATGAAGAGTTAAACCAGCCACGATATTGGTCGCTTCCTTCAAAGTATAAATCAACTGGATAACGATAACCACGTTCAATCATACATCCAGTATGACTTGATCCTGAATCAAACCAAACATCCATGATATCTTTTTCTTTTTTGAAAATACCATTTGGTGAATGTTCATTTGTATATCCTGCAGGTAATAAATCTTTTTCATCACGTTCAAACCAGACATTTGAACCATATTTTCTAAATAAATCAGAAATATGTTTAAACACTTTTTCTTCCATGATTGGCGTACCATCTTCACAATAGATAATTGGAATTGGTACACCCCAAGATCTTTGACGAGAAATACACCAGTCACCACGTTCTTTGATCATATTATAAATACGAATATGACCCCATTCATTCAACCAGTTAACTTTATCAATTTCATTTAATAATTTATCTCTAATTTTATCTAATGAACAGAACCATTGATCAGTTGCTCTAAAGATAATTGGTTTTTTAGTTCTCCAGTCATGAGGATAACTATGTTTAATAAATTCAAGTTTTAATAAAACACCTAGTTCATCTAATTTTAAAGTTACTGTTTTATTAGCATCATCAACATATTGTCCTGCTAACCATTCACCGCATTCTTCCATCATGCAGCCATGTTCATCAACATTACAATAAGCTGGTAGACCATATTTTTGACCTACATAAAAGTCGTCAGCCCCAAAACCTGGCGCTGTATGAACGCATCCAGTACCGGCATCAGTTGTAACGTGGTCACCTAAAATAATTAATGATTCACGATCATATAAAGGATGTTGACAAGTAATCATTTCTAATTCACTACCTTTATAGTGTTTGATTACTTTATATTCAGTAATTTCAAATTTTTCCATTAATGAATCAACTAATTCATCTAAAACAATTAATTTACCTTTAGGTGTATCAACAACTGCATAATTGAAATTTTCATTTAAACAGATTGCTAAGTTGGCAGGAATTGTCCATGGTGTAGTTGTCCAGATTACAAAATAAGTATCATTATCTAAAATTCCTTTACCATCTTTAACTTGGAATTTTACATAAATAGTTGGACTTTTAATATCATGGTATTCGATTTCAGCTTCAGCTAATGCTGATTCACTAGATGGTGACCAGTATACTGGTTTTAAACCTTTAAAGATTAATCCATCCATAGCCATTTTAGCAAAAACATCGATTTGATTTGCTTCAAATTCAGGCATTAATGTTAAATATGGATGTTTATAATCTGCAAATGTCCCCATTCTAATTAATTGCTCTTTTTGTTTATCAACTTGCTGATAAGCGTATTCTTTACATTTTTCTCTAAAATCAGCAGTTGACATTTCTTTACGATTTACCCCTAATTTTTGAATAGCATTTTCAATTGGTAAACCATGAGTATCCCAGCCTGGAATATATGGTGTATAAATTCCATTCATATTTTTATAACGAACAATTACGTCTTTAATAACTTTGTTTAACATATGTCCCATATGCATATTACCATTGGCATATGGTGGACCATCATGGAAAACAAATTCTTCATTTCCTTTGTTTTGTTCAAGTACTTTTTCATACATGTTTGCTTCTTGCCAACGTTCTACATACTTAGGTTCTTTTTTAGGAAGATTCCCTCGCATTTCAAAATCAGTTTTTGGCATCAATAAAGTGTCTTTGTAATTCATCTCTTTCTTTCCTCCAAATTAAACTAATAAAAAAAGTCCTTTTATACAAAAGGACGAATAAACCGCGGTACCACCTTAATTCGTGTTATCAAACTTAAACACGCACTTGAGATTTTAACGCAATCAACGGCGACCCCTACTAATTTCAAGGCGCTACTCCAGAGTGATCCATTATAATAATAGTTACTGATTTCCACCAGCCATCAGCTCTCTAGAAACATCTTACTATAAACTGTCTCTTTCATCGTATTTATCATTTTCTTCATCTTCGTTAATTAAATTAAAAACTTCAGAATTATCTATTGAATCCAAAATATCCTGAGACATTTTTTGCACTGAAGCTCTAAATCTAATTGCCTGATCTTTGAAATCGCTCATTTCACTTGATAGATTTCGAACATAATCTAATGATTCCTTTAAAATCATATTTGCATTTCGTTTAGCCTTATCAATTAATTCACTAGCTTCTTTTAAAGCTAAACGAGCAATTTCCTCATTAGTCTTTTCAGTTATATTGACACGATGTTGTAACAATGAGTTTTGTTCTTTAACACGATCTAATTCTTCAGTTAAACTAGTAACTTGTCTTTTTAAGTTTTCTATTTGTTTAAGATAATCATCGATCTTATAGTCAACTTCATGAACATTATAACCCATTAACTGCTTTTTAAAATCACTCATCGTATCAACTCCCTACTTATAAAAATACCCCTCAACAACATGATTATTCTGTTTTGTAAGTCGCTTAGTATCGACAAATTTAACCCTTCCATGCCGTCTTAACGATATTATATCACTATTATTACACAAATAATTTATTTCTTCAACTTCTTTATGATTAACTTTTACAAAACCTGAGCGAATATAGCTAACTGCCTTACTTCTAGGTAGACCATATATTGTAGCAACTACTTTATCTAAACGTAATGAAGAAACAATAAATGTTTTCATTACATATTGATGTTCGATGATAATTTTTTCATCACTTAAACTAGTTTTAACTTTACTACGTTTTATTTTGGTCAAATTATCTTTAACATATTCATATATTTTTTGTTCCATCGCTACATAAAAATCATCTTGATATTCATAAATGTCACCAAATAACTCTCTTTTAACCCCTAATGACATCAATGCCCCTAAAATATCACGATGCGTTAATTTACCAAATGATTGGGCATATTTTATCTTTACTAAAGCAATTTCAAAATCTTGATCTTCAATTTCATAAAAGGCTGGGGCAATAATCATTCTTTTCATTTCACTATTATCCATACCGCCAGCTTCTTTGACAATTAAATCTTCATTATTGCCAATTATTGAATAAACAATTGATTGATGATATGGGTTTAAAAATTTAGTTAAGATAAGTCTTTGTTTATATAAAGCTTGATCTCTATATTCCAAAACTTTTTTAACAAAGACTTCTTCACCTTTAAAATGTTCTAACACAACGAAAAAGTATTAGCTAGGCTAATACTTATTACTCATCGGCTTCTTCATCATCTAAATCAATTGTTCCAGAAACCCCAATATTTTTAGGAGTACATAAGAAAATTCTAGGTCCAATTCTTTGGATATCACCTTCAATTGCATAGATGACTCCACTTAAGAAATCGACAACTCGTTTAGACTGCTCTTTTTGCAAGCGATGTAAATTAACTACAGCTGCTTTTCTTAATTTTAAATAATTAGCAATATCTTGAGTTTCTGCAAAAGCTCGAGGCTCAAATAAGATTAATTGACTATCTTTATTAGCATTCAAAGCTTTAATTGCATCACTAGTTTTTGAAAACTTAGCTTGTTCAAACAAACTTGTTTTTGGTTCTGTATCAATTTCTACATCTTCATATTCTTCAACTTCGTCACCGTCTTCGTCAAAAAACCATTTCTTTACTTTTTGTCCGTATCCCATGAAGTATAAACCTCCTTAACTTATTTCTAGTCCATTATAACATAATATTTCATATCATTAAAGGATTATTAAATCAAGTTAAAAACAAAAGGAGCATTTTTTACTGGTCTATTGTAACTAAAATAACATCGCCGCCAATACTAACTACACATTCAATGGGAATAACAATACAAGGAGCTTCTTTAAAAAAGCAAAGCAATTTTAAAAAGCTGCTTTTTTCAACAACGATTGCTTGAATTGTTCTAGTACACCAGTCAATTTCAATATCACTAATAAACCCAATTTTACAACCATTTACAACATTTACAACATCCTTTGACTGTAGTTTGACAAATCTCATTAAATCACCATTAAAATATATGCATTATTTAAGGTAATTATGTAGATTATTAAGCGCCTTTTTTTCGATTCGAGATACCTGTGCTTGAGAAATAAATAATTCCTTAGCAATTTCACTTTGTGATAACCCCTCAAAATAGCGCTGTTTAATAATCTTATTTTCTTTAGGACTTAAATGATCTATTGCATCATATAAATCAATATTTTGTTTAGTTCTTGATACATCTGTTTTTTCATCTTTTAAAGAATCAATCACTTTTAAATTATTACCATCATCATTTTTTACCTCTTCTTGTAAAGAAGAAATAGTATTAGTAGATAACAAAGCTTCAACAACTTCATTAGGTTTAATTGATAATTCCTTGGCTAGTTCATTAATAGTTGGTTCTCGTTGTAATTTAGCTAAATATTTATCTTTGATTTTCAATACTTTATAAGCTACATCTCTAATAGAACGAGAAATCTTAATTTGATGGTTATCGCGTAAATATCGTTTCATCTCACCAACGATCAATGGAACAGCATAAGTTGAAAACTGCAGCTGATAACTGGTATTAAAGTTTTCAATCGCTTTTATTAATCCTACAATACCTACTTGAAATAAATCTTCTCCATTATCAACCCGTCCATAGAAACGTTTAGTCATTGATAATACTAATTTCATATTGTCATTTACTAGTTGTTCTTTAATTTTAGGATCTTTAGTCGCTTGATATTTATCTATCAAACGATAAGTTTCTTTAGTTGAAAGTTTTCTTTCTGGTTCATGATAACCATTTAAAATAATTTGAAAATTACTCATATTTGCCTTCTTTCAAACTTATTTTTAGCAAATATGACAAAATTATACTTATTTTATCTCATTATAATTTAATTTATTTCTTAATTTTTTTATAATTTTTTTCTCTAATCTAGAAATATATGACTGTGATATGCCCATCATTTTAGCAACATCTTTTTGTGTTAATTCATCATAATTCATTAAACCATATCTAAACATTAAAATCTCTTTTTCACGCTTTGATAAATCCTTAAACGCTTCATAAAACATTGCTTTTTGATCATTTTGTTCCAATTCATTTTTTACTAAATCTTCATCAGTACCAATGATATCAGATAATAATAATTCATTACCATCATAGTCAATATTTAAAGGCTCATCTAATGAAATTTCATGACGCAGTTTATTATTCTTTCTTAAAAACATTAAAATTTCATTTTCAATACACCTCGATGCATAAGTCGCTAATTTTATATTTTTATCAGGTTTAAATGTGTTGATTGCTTTAACTAAACCTATTGTTCCAATACTAATTAAATCCTCAATCCCACCATTTTGACTAGTATCATATCTTTTAGCTACATAAACAACTAGTCGTAAATTATGTTCAATCAATAAATCACGAGCTTTGCTATCACCTTTCATTAATCTTTCTAAAGCTTCTTTTTCTTCTCTTCCTTTTAATGGCGGCGGTAATATATCGTGACGGCCAACATAATAAAGATATTTTGTTTTATTGATTAATTTTAAAATAAATTTAATCATTATAATATTCCCCCCATTAGCACTTTATTTAAAAGACAATCATATTGAACATTAGCAATCATCCCAGCATAAATATCTTGTAACTTTTGATGATTAACCAGCAAATAATCTAATTTAATAACTTCAATTTCATCATTTCTTAAATCATCTAAATTAATAACATCAATTATTTGATATTTCCCAATTATCTCTTGATTAATCAAAATCAAAGGAAATCCCTGATAATATACTTCATTACCACTATCTAAAAAACCTTTAATCAAATACTTATGATTTTGATACATAATTTCTAAATCATACAAATACTCATTGATCCGTACTTTTCTTTTTAAATAGATAATAAACAATATTTGCATTAAAACAGTAAACATAGCAACGATTAATAAACCAATCGCTCCAGCATCAATCGGTGTTATCAAAATACCATTATAAATAAAAGCATCTTTGATAATTGAACTGCAAAAATAAACTAATGAAAAATAAACAAAAATAAAAACTGGATAATACAAAAAAACCTGTTTGTGGTATAAAAATACAAATATTATGGCCCAGATAAATAAAATCAACCAGCCATAATAATCAAAATACAATAAAAAAATAACACTACTTAAATAAAAACTATGCTTCAAAACAATTCGATAAGATAATTCTTTATTTAGTAAAATAGCCATCATTTCTACCGCTAATAAAATCAACATGAAATTCACTAAATAAGTCAGTTCGATATATACCTCCATATTTTCACCCCTAACTATCATAGCAAACAAACAAGCAAAAATATGTCAAGAAAGGTGAATATAAAAAACATATAATAACAAAAAAACGGAGCAACACTCCGTTATTTAGATATTTTAATAGCTTTAATTACAGCATTTCGAAAACCATTTTCTTCTAAAGTTTCAACCCCTTTGATCGTAATACCACCAGGTGAGCAAACTTGATCTTTTAAAACACCCGGGTGTAAATTTGTTTCTTGTTGCATTGTTCCAGAACCGATTAATGTTTGGCTAGCTAATTGATAAGCCACATCTCTTGGCAGTCCTAGACTAACACCACCATCAGCCATCGCCTCAATAAACATATAGACAAAAGCTGGACCACAACCACTAATGCTACCACCAGCTTGCATTTGATATGATGGTAATATGGCAATTTGACCAATACTTGAAAACATTTCTTTAGCAAAAGTAAATTCTTCATCACTCAATGAATTTTCTTTTTCTAATAATGTCATTCCTTTTAAAACTAATGCTGGTGTATTAGGCATTACTGTTAAGTGTCTTGAAGATGGCAATAATAATTCATTATAGCGATCATTATTATATCCAGCAACAATTGAAATCATAGCTTTATTATGCAAATTTTCTTTGATTTTATTAATAACACTTTCAACAATATTTGGTTTAACAGCCATAATGACAATGTCTACCTGATTAACTAATTCCTGTTCACTAGTACAACCATTAATACCATAAGTTTTATTAACAGCATCTAATTTAGAATTATCGATATCAAAAGCATAAACCAAGTCACCACTTATAAAACCGCTTTTAATAATTCCTCCAGCTATTGCACTAGCCATATTTCCCATTCCAATAAATCCTACTTTTTTCATCACATTTCCTCCTATTTAAAAAATAAGCTAACTAGTGTTAGCTTATTAGATTCTTCTATTTTTTATAAATGCAGGTGGAAAATCTCCATCTTCATCATCATCTTCTTCATCTTCGTTAAAACGAGCAGATAAAGGCACTACATCTTCATCACTACGTTTTTTTAATACATTGCTACGAGGATCAAATTCATCAACATTATCGTCTTCAAAACCAGTAGCGATAATTGTAACGATGATTTCATCATCTAAGTTTTCATTAATAGCAATTCCTAAATATGTATTAATATCATTTCCCACTTCTTGAGAAATAGTTTCTAATGCGATATTGGCATCAAATAAAGAAATATTTGGTCCACCTGTTACGTTAATAATAGCATCTTTAGCCCCAGCAACAGATACTTCTAATAATGGTGAAGAAATAGCTCGCTTAGCAGCTTCTTTAGCTTTATCATCACCTGAAGACATACCGATACCAATTAAAGCATTACCACGATTTTTCATAACCGCAGAAACATCGGCAAAGTCAAGGTTAATAAATGCTGGTATAGCAATTAAGTCAGTGATTGTTTGAACCCCTTGACGTAATACATTATCAGCTTCTCTAAAAGCTTCCTGCATTGGACGACCACCAATTAATTGTAATAAACGGTCATTAGATACCGTAATAATAGAGTCTACATTAGCACGTAATTCTTCAATTCCGGCAATTGCTTGTTTCTTACGACGCATTCCTTCAAAAGTAAATGGTTTAGTAATAACCCCTACTGTCAAAGCTCCTAATTCACGAGCAATTTTAGCAAATACTGGGGCTGCTCCAGTTCCAGTTCCACCACCCATACCGGCAGCAATAAATACCATGTCAGCACCTTCTAATACTTGACGAATTTCATTTTCAGATTCCAAAGCAGCTTTTTTCCCTTTTTCAGGATCACCACCTGCTCCTAATCCTTTAGTTAAATCACGACCTAATTCAATTTTATTTTCAACTGGTGAACGTCGTAACACTTGTAAATCAGTATTTGCGACATAGAATTCAACACCTTCAACGCCTTCTTCTACCATGCGGTTAACAGCGTTATTTCCGCCACCACCAATACCAATTACTTTAATTCGTGCTACTTGTTCAAATCCTAATTCTTCACTCATGTCAACATTTCCTCTCTTTTTATATTAATCTTCACTAAAAAATGAATCTAATAGTTTAGATACTTTTTTTCCTTGGTTTTTTGGTGCTGATTTTGTTAGTCCTTTAAAGCGAATTGCCATAGTGTTAGAAATATCTGGCAACACTAACGATGGCTTATATGCACCAATAATATTCTTTCTTTCCATTAAATAATATACCATTCCAATGGCACCTACTAATGACATATCTCTAGCCCCAATTGTATCTGGTCGATATAAACGAACCGAACAATCTAAAACCTTACTGGCAATATCATCCAGCATTTCTAATTCGCCACCGCCTCCAACAATTAAAGCTTCATATTTATTAATATCTTCAATAACAGAAATTTTTTCTTTAATTTTATTCATTACTTCATAAGCTGTTTCATTCAACAAGTCAGCAAGATCTTGTTGCGTATAATCACGATTACCATCTTTAGAATATGTAGTATGAATAATATCATTTTGTCCTTTAGTAACATCTAAAGAACCATATTTAACTTTATAAGCTTCTGCCTGATTCATAGATATTTGCATATTTTGAGCTACTTTTCTAGTAAAGTCATAACCACCTACTTGAACAACTGTCAAGTATTGCAAATAACCATTTTTATAAAAAGACACTGTTGTTGTCTTATAACCCATGTCTATTAATAAAGCACCTTCTTGTAAATACACTGCATCAAAGGCTTCATTTGCACAAGCATAAGCATTAATTGTAATATCGAGTACTTCAATACCACATTTTTCTACTACTGAAATATATGGATATAATAATTCTTTACTAGTTGTAATAATTAGTGAATCAACGATTAAATTTCGTGACATTTCACCTAATGGAGCTTCTGTTGTTGCTCCTTTATCACTATGATAGCGAACTGGGATTATTGAAACTACTTCTTCATCTTTAGAACGTTTAAATTTAGAAGATAGTTTTAAAACCCTAACAATATCATCACTAGTAATCTTTGAACCATTTTCTGATAGGCTAATACTACTATCACTTTGATACAATTTTGCTTTTATAGTTGGAATTGTCAAAGCGACACTGGTAATTTTTGTTTCCAGGAATTGTTCCGCTTCTTCAATTAACTTTTTTATATCTTTGGCTAAGATACGATCATCTTCAATGATTCCTTTTTTAACACCGTGACTAGCAACGGTCTTAACAAAAAGGATATTTACATTAATGCTACTTATTTCGGCAACTAAAAACTTCAGCGTTGCACTTCCGATATCTAAAACAGCGTAAATATCTTTCATCACGTATCCCCTTTTCTTTGTATATATACAATATTAGCATAAAACAAGTAATTTTTAAACTCCTTTAAGCGCCCCATAGCAAAAAATTAATTATAAGCATAAACATATTTTCCACAAAAATCATAATATTTTTGATTTGGGAAACGTTCCATGATCAAAGAGTAATTATCATCAGCTAACTGACTAGCCATATCATCATATAAAACATATAAAATCTTACCATCATCCATAATAAATTCACAACGAGTATTTACTAAATTTTCTGGTGCATAACGAACATCAGAAATCTGATTTATTACTTGAGTTGGTAGTTTAGCAAACTCACTAGAAAACTCTTCAAAGCGTTCTTCATCGAAACCACTAATTTGCGGACATCTTTGAACAAAATTTACCAACGAACCAGTTTCATCTTTAATTACTCGTCCAGTTTGACTTATAACATGTAAAACACCGTTGATCGTTGCTTGTCCTATTGGATCTGCTTCAACAACTTTTATTGTTACATCCCCAAAAAGATTTTTAGAAACAGTGGCACTTTTAATTAATGAAGTATCTTCAATTGCTTCTTTAGCCTCACTTAAATCAGCAAAAAAAGTAAAATCTTCATGTACCTTGATTTTAGAAGCAGCGATAATTTCTTCAGTACTTACTTTTTCATTACCAGTAACTGTAATCGTTTGAATCTTACTAAAATCACTAATAAAAAAAGCCACGATTAAAACAACGATCAAGCCTAAAGCTAAAATACAACGTTTTCTCTTCTTCTTTTTCTCTTGTTTTTTTCGATAATAAGCTTTTACTTGTTCGTGATCATAGTTATTATAAATTATTCGCTGCTTTTGTTTTGCCATAATCTACTCCCAATTAACTAATTCTACTTCGCGTTTTAATCTTACATTAAACTTTTCATAAACTTTATCTTGTACTAGCATAATTAAATCATAAATATCTTTAGCACTAGCATAACCATTGTTTACAATAAAATTTGAATGTTTTGGAGAAACCTGAGCTCCTCCAATTTCATATCCTCTTAAACCACATTCATCGATATATTGCCATGCGGCTTTTTGTTCAGGATTTCTAAACACACTGCCAGCACTAGGCATATTCCATGGCTGTGTTGCCATTCTTCTTTCTTTACGTTTATCTAAAACCGCTTTAATTTCATTTGGATCTTTAGAAGTCAATTCAAACTCCGCTTCTAAAACCACTAATTGACGATTATCTTGACAAATTGAATGACGATATGAAAATTCCATTTGTTCTTTAGTATATGTTACTACTTGATGTTTTTCATTCAACAATGTAACACTTTTAACAACACTAGCTATATCATATTTATAAGCTCCGGCATTCATGTAGATTCCCCCGCCAATTGCACCAGGAATTCCACCCATGAATTCAAAACCGCTTAAACCAATCTTAGCAGCTTGATAAGCCAAATTAATCATCAACACCCCAGATTGGGCTTTAACAATACAGCCATTAACACTTATCTTTGTGAAACATTCATTTAAAGAAATAATAATTCCTTCATATTCTTTATCAGAAAATAATAAGTTCGAACCACGGCCGATTACCTTATATTGTACTTGATTTTCATTGCAATATTCAATTGTTTTTATCAAACTTTCAGTATCTTTTACTTTTAAATAAATCCGCGCTGGTCCCCCAACTTTATAAGTAGTATGTTTGTACATCGGTTCATCTTCAATCATTGCCCCGACATCCATAGCTTCTAAGTCCTTTTTTATTTGAGAAAATTCCATTTCTATCTCCTACATTTCTTTAATTAATTGATAAATATCCTGACAAGCATTAGGCTTACCTAATGCCACGGCATTTTTCTTCATACTTTCCTGTAAAATCTGATTATTAATAATCTCATCTACTTTATTTACAAAATCTTTACTATTTAAATCAGCTTCTAAAATCAGCATTGCGGCATCATTATCCGCTAACTCACGAGCATTATATTCTTGATGGTTAGCCACAACATAAGGGCTAGGAATCAAGATAGAAGGAATACCAACAGCAGTAATTTCCGCTAATGTTGATGCCCCAGCTCTAGAAACAACTAAAGTTGTATTTTTCAACACTGAAGGCATATCATCAATATATGGAACCAGTTTAATATTGTCATTAAGTTTACCTAACTGTTCTTCCATTTGCTGATAATATGGTTTTCCAGTAACATATAATACTTGATAGTCTTTATTTTCAAAAGCCTTTAGTGATTCTATCATCTTTTCGTTAACTGATTTTGAACCCAAAGAACCCATGACAATTGTTACTAATGGTTTATTAGGATCTAAATCATATTTTTTGAAAATATCTTTTGGTTCAATTTTAGCAATCACACTAGCTCGTGGATTACCTAATTTATATGTCTTTTCTTTAGGAAAAGATTCATATGCTTTATCATAACAACATACAATTCGATCAACATTTTTTACTAAGATCTTATTCGTTAAACCGATAATTGAATTTTGTTCATGAATCATCGTTTTATAACCTAGTCTTGCAGCTGCTTCAACGATGCTGGCACTAGGATAACCACCAAAACCAATTACAATATCTGGTTTAAAGTTTTTAACTATTTTTTTAGCAGAAAAAATTGATTTTACAAAAATCAATGCTGCAATACCTTTCTTGATTGGATTACCAACTAATCCCCTTACATTTAACCCAATATAATCATATCCCATTTGAGGGACTACTTCAGATTCTAAACGATCTTTTGTCCCCACAAATAAAAACTGACTATCTGGTTCTACTTCTTTTATATATTCAACTAAAGCTAAAGCAGGATATAAATGACCTCCTGTTCCTCCAGCTCCAACGATTACTCTCATCTTCTCACCTCTAGTAGTAGTATACCATTAAAAAGTTGATTTTGAAATATTTAAAACAATTCCCATCGCAATTAATGTTATCGTAAGCGACGACCCGCCATATGACATTAACGGCAACGTTACACCTGTAACCGGAAATAATCCTACGACAACACCTAGATTAATCAATGTCTGAATCCCAATCATAGAAATAATACCAATCATTAAAAAACTACCAAATAAATCTTTTACTCGTGTAGCCTGGTTAAATACCGTTATAAACAAATAACCATATAAACCAACTAAAACAATTCCTCCAATTAAACCAAACTCTTCTAAAAAAATAGCAAAAATAAAATCAGTTTGGGGCTCAGGTAAATAAAAATGCTTTTGAATACTATTATTATACCCAACTCCTAAAATACCTCCAGGAGCAATTGCATATAAAGATTGAATTATTTGAAATCCGCTGCCTAAAGGATCAGCAAAAGGATTTAAAAAAGCCACGATTCTTTGTAAACGATATGGTGCCGAAATAATCATTATAATAATCCCAATTACCCCAATAATTCCTAACATCACAAAATATTTAAACGGAAACGGGCTAACAATCAACATAACAATAATTGAACAAACCATAACTACCCCGCTACCAAAATCTGGCTGCAGCATAATTAAACCAAATCCTAGAAATAAAATAAACAATAATTTAAAACTAGCCTTTAATTTCTTTAATTCATGATAATGATTACTGATATAGTTAGCACCATAAATAATTATTGCAATCTTAAACAATTCCGAAGGCTGCAAAGAAATAATTCCTAAATTAAACCACGATCTAGAACCACCACGAACAGAACCAATTCCTGGAATCAATACTAATATCATCAACAAAAATGTTCCAATCAAAAACTTATTAGTATATTTTTGATAAATATGATAATCAATTTTGGAAACAACAAACATTAAGATTATCCCAATAACAGCAAAAATAATTTGTCTTTTTATATAATACAAAGAATCATTATATTTATAACCAGCCCAAATATTAGAGGCACTATAAACCATCATTAGTCCAATTAAGACAATTGTTATTGCGATAATCACAACTCTTTTTCTTTTCACACTTACCACCATTATAAGTATATGAACTGATTTTCTATAAATGTAAAAATAGTTATCATTTTAATATCATCGTTTCTATTCTAGTATCTTAATATTTTTAATATCGATAAAAAAATAAGCCAAACTATCAAAATAATTTGGCTTATCTTATATTTAGTTTTAAATTATTTTTTTAATAACGCACTTCTTTTAAAGATCCAATATCCAGCTCCTGAAATAAGTAGACCAATTAATATTGGTAAAATAGCTACTGCATCATCAGTTTTTACTGCTTGAGTATTATTTGAAGTATTGTTACTACTATTATCATTAACCGGATCATTTGGTAATGGAGTTACTCCTGGATCATTTGATTCATTATCACTATTGTCATCCTCACTGTCAATAATTACAAGCTGATCAATTGCTTGTTGCAATTGTTCGTAAATTTCATTTACTTGTTCTTGTGTTGCGTTATCATCATCAATAATCGCTTCTGCTTTCTTTATTAATTCAGCAACTTTAGCATAAGAATCTGATGTATATTTATCTTTATCTAGCTGACAAGCTTTATTATATAAAGTAGTTAAATTTAGTTTATCTGCTTTTTCAACTAATTGATTGATAGCTTGATTTAATTGATTAATTGCTTCGTCAACTTGTTGTTTAGTAGCATTAGCATCATTAAATACTTCAGTTGCTTTTTGTAAAGCTTCGCTAAGCACTGTAATTGATTGAGGTGTATATTTATCAGGATCTAACTTGCTATTAGCCGTATCAATTGCATTTTTCAAATCTGTTTTATCAACTATTTCAACTAGATTTGCAACACTGTTTTCTAACTGTTCAATTGCATTTATATAATCTTGATATACTGCAGTTTCATCATTATAAACTTTAATTGCATTATTTAATGCCTCTTGATATGTAGCTACACTACCAGGAGTATATAATGAAACATCAATATCTTTATATTTTTCATAAGCTTCTAACAGATTTGATTTAAAACTAGTTCCATAAACTTCAAATTCCCATAATGAGTAGCCATATTTGCTACCAACTTCAATTCCTAGCATTCTTACATATCTTGCTGTAACATCTTCATAACTAAATTCATCAATACCGCCATCGCCATCACTTACATGACTAATATCGATCCATTCTTCACCGTCATTAGAAACTTGAATTTTATATTCTTTAGCTCCATTTCCTTCCCAGTTTAGTACAACTTTTGAAATGTTATAGACATCATTTAAATACACATAAATCCATTCATCATTAGACTCTCTATTTGATACCCAGCGTGATTGTTTTCCATCAACTGTTTCATTTGTTCCTTTACCATCAAAAGCTAATGAAGATTCATATGTTTTATTACCATCTTTACTATCTGTATATTGTGAACTAGCTTTTGAATCTTTATTTAAAGCAAGATTGGTATTTGGATCTTCTGGTTCTAATACTGCAGTACCATAAACCTCAAATTCCCATAATGAATAACCATAGATACTACCAGGTTCAATTCCTAACATTCTTACATATCTTGCTGTAACATCTTCATAACTAAATTCATCAATACCACCATCACCATCACTCGCATGACTGATATCGATCCATTCTTCACCGTCATTAGAAACTTGAACCTTATATTCTTTAGCTCCGTTTCCTTCCCAGTTTAATACAACTTTTGAAATGTTATAGACATCATTTAAATCCACATAAATCCATTGTGATGTTGCACTAGGGTCTTCTTTAGTTCTTAAAGATACCCAGCGTGATTGTTTTCCATCAACTGTTTCATTTGTACCTTTACCATCAAAAGCTAATGAAGACTCATATGTTTTATTACCATCATTAGGATCAGTAAATTCACTGCTGGCATAAGAAGTTTTATTTAATGCAATATTTTCTTCTGGTTCGATTGGTTCTTCATGTAATGTGCCATATACTTCAAATTCCCATAATGAATAACCATATTTTGATGCACATTCAATTCCTTGCATCTTAACATAACGACCAGTGACTGTATCTGCAAATTCAATATAATCAATTCCTGGTTGTCCATTTTCTTCTAAATGAACTTCTTGCCACTTACTACCATCATCAGATACTAAGATCTGATATTGTTTAGCACCATTACCTTCCCAATAAAGTTTCACACCTGTTAAGTCATAGCTTGCTTGTAAATCAATTTGAATATATTCATCATCAGAATTACGGTTAGAAACCCATCTTGATTGATCATTACCACCATTATTTTCAAAACTTCCATCTATTGCTCTACTTGCTTCATAAACGTTGTTATAAACAGAAGAAGCTGTTGCTGTTTTATTTAAAGCAATATTTTGTAAGTTTTCTGCTTCAACTAAATCACCATAAATCGACCATTGTACCAATTGATATGCTGATCCACTTGATTCATTTAGTTTTAAACGAACATATTTAGCCTCATGATCACCTAAGTCTAAAACATCTTCTTGACCGCCTTGACCATCAGTAATTGTTTTGATCGTTTGCCATGTTTTAGCATCATCAGAGATTTGGATTTCATAATTAGTTGCATAATCATCGCCCCAGTCTAGATGCATATTAGAAATTTTATATGTTCCTTTTAATTCAACATAGATCCATTGATCATCTACACCAGTAGAAATCCAAGATGTATTAGCTTTATTATCAACAGCATTTGTTGGTAAATTTAAATCTTTGATAGTACTAGAGAAAACATTTTTATTGGCTGCTATATCTTCTTCTTCATAACTTCCATAAACAGAAATTTCATAAATACTAATACCATACTTCAATTGCGTTGATTTATGAGAATAGATTTTAACATAACGACCATAAACTGGTTCATCAAAATTATACTCATCTAATAAATCATCTTCTGTAGCTAAACCTTCTTCGACAGAAACCCAATTATTTTTATCGTTAGAAACCTGGATTTCATAATCATCAGAACATGCTGCTTCCCATTGGATAGTTAAAGCATTAATTTTTGCATATTGACCTAAATCAACAATGATCCAGTTATCATCTTCATTTCTTAAAGAACTCCATCTTGTAGCAGTATTGCCATCCACAGCATTTTCTTTAACATTACCCGGATCATTTGTAGAAGTACTGCTTACCTCTACTTCTTTATTAAGGGCAAGTGAATCACTAGTTTTGAAAGTTATTTCTTTAATTTCAAAACAATCACCAACACCTTCTTTCATTACGATTTTAACGTATGGATAAACACCGCCTAATTCAACGATGTCACTGCCACCATCACCGTTACTTATCGATGTCAACAATTCATATTCTTTACCATCTTTAGAAACTAAAACATCATATGCACTAGCATAATTTTCACCCCAAATAATTTCCATTGAAGCTAGATGCTGATTACTGCTAGTAAACATGCTAATCCATTCATCTTCTAAATCTTCAGTTTTAAAATATGTACTTTCATCACCGTCGAAAGCCATTGTGATATCATGATTTTCTTTACTAGAAGAAGCTTGATAACGATTATCAGCTGTTTCATTTAAAGTGATTGTTTGACCAGCATATGGTAGAGCCCCTGAAACAAAAGTTGTTTTTGTTTCTTGACCATCATAATTTAAAGTTACTTGTACAACTTGATTATCACTAGTATCATTAACTGCTAATGAAATTTTTCTTGTATCATCACTTTCATCAATAATAACACTGCAAGGATAATCAACAGAAATTGTATAACCTGGTTTATATTCTAATGTACCAGCTTTATAGAAATTAATTTGAGTTTGTTTTAAACCATCATGTCTAACTGCTTGAACATCTTCATTGTTGGCAACAACTGTAATTGGAATATCTGTAGCATAATCACTTACACTGCTTGCATCAGTATTTGGTAAAACAATATAAGCATAGCTTTCATCACTTGGTTTTAAACCATGATCTAAATAAGCTGTAAATGTAGCTGGTGTTTCAGCTTTTTTCTCTTCATCCCATAATGATGGATTATCCATTTGGGTACTGTTACTTACAACTACATCAGTATTATCTAAAAATACATAACCAACTTTATCATTATATAACCAATTAGTATTGTAAACTTGTTCCTTAGTTCCTTCACTTACAGTTTGCCCACCAACATTAACATCATTTGCTTCACATTGATTTAATGTCGTATGGATATTTACATTTTCGGTAGAACTAATACCAGATCCTAAAGCAACAAACTCATCATCAAAGAAGAAATACCCCTTCTTCACTTGAGTTCCTTTTTTATCCATATCATAAGCAGTAGCTCCATAATTACCATTAGAAACTCCAATAGTATGTTCTGTTCCATTAGTAAAACGTCCTGAATTAGAATAATCTTGAACTATTCTTGCAGCAGTTGTTGTTCCTGGACAGTGTGACCAGTCATATGTTGGATAAACATTAGTATATTCATCACCATCAACACTAATAGTAGATGCTGCCGAAGATGTCCAGTATATTAATTGTCCGCCATCTTCTTCATAACCACTCCAGCTGCCACGCCATTCACCACCAATAATTTGATCAGAGTCCATTTTGATATTGACACCATAATCATCTCTCATATGTGAAGCATAACCAGAACGCCACATATAATAGTTACCATTTTTACCATTTGATGTATCTTTTCCTTGGATATTATCAAGAATGTTTTGATATTCATTACTATGTTCAGGATCTGATGCAATCATTCTTTTTAATGGTTCAATATATTCGGATGCATAATTTTCATAACCAACATCATAATCATATGGACGATAACCAAGATAAAGTTCCATGATATCGCCTCTAATGGTCCAGCTAGTACCATCAATCATATAATCAGCCATTAAATCAATAACATCCTGACTAAAAGCATATTCTGTTTCTCTTAGCATATAAATCCAGAAACTCATATCTCTAAACATTGACATTCCATAGCCATTAGAGTAAAACTGTCTTCCATGCATATAGAAACTATTGTCAACCTGTACAGCTTCAGCAGTATTATCATCCCTCTGGACAACTAAACAATAACTTAAATAATCATCTACCAATTCTTTTAAATCCAGCTTTTTAAAACCGCTAGAATCAGTATGTTTAGTTCCATTTTCAGTGATAATTGCATAATAAACGTAATTTTGATCAAACCATAAGTTATTTTGACCTGTTCCATATTTTTCTGGTGTTTTTTCTAAAAGTTTTTCCAGTAAAATATCAAAAGCATCATCACTGATGATATCTTCCATGAATAAAGCAATTCTAGAAAATCTTAATTGAACCCCAATCTGATTTTCCCACCAGTTTGTTGATGAGGGATCTTCTTGGCCCCAATATATAATCGCTTGATTCAACTTATCAATAACTTCTTCATCGTGATAAAGAGAATTTCCTTCTTGATGGTAAGCTATTGCAATAGCCTGAAGACGATCTAACGCTAAATATGGTGACCAAGCAACTCCATTAGCAGCGCTTGTCGTTGCATCATAATCAACATCATCAAACGATCCATCTCCCTGGATCAATTTAAGATAATCTTCAGCTTTCGAAACATAACATGTTTCTACTTTAGCACCATCATCAATCGTATCTTGAATTAAAAAGTAATCTTTTAGTCTTGTTTTAATGACTGCAAAATCATTTTCACTTGCATAAGTTACATGCAAAGAACTTAACGCTAACCCTAAAGACATGATCAATGACAATGTTATTTTCAATGCCTTTTTTATCATTTTTCTACCCTCCTTACATTGAAAACGCTTACTACAATTATTATTATTTATTCATATAGCTTGAATTTCAACGCTCAATTACTTGAAAACTGCTTCTATTTTACAGAAGCTCGTTCAATGATCTTAACACTTAATAATTCTGTTTTTTTAGGATAATCCTTTCTTTGAATTCGATCTACTAATCTAGCGACCGCTTCTTTACCCATACCTTCTTTTTGGACCTGAACCGTTGTAAGCGGGGGAATAAACTTTTCACAAAGCGGGGTATCATCAAAACCAGTAACTCCAATATCGATAGGAACACGCAACCCCATTTGAACTAAAGCCTTAATAACCGCAAAAGCATTAGAATCATTAGCACATATTAAAACATCGGGCAATTCCTTAGATTTTAATATTTTTACTACCTCATCAATTTGATTATTGATAATATATTTTTCAATATTTTCTAAAAAAGAATATTTTTTAATATATTCATCATCAAAATAATCATTAATAATTTGATGATTAATCAATGCTTCTTTATAACCAATGAAACGATCTTGAAAACTTAATGAATAATTCAAATCACCAAAAAAACCTATCTTTCGATAACCTTTTTGAATTACATAATCACTAATCATATAGCCACCTTGTTTATTATGAGTCAAAACACAATCACAACTATCATATAATGACGTAAAATCGACTAAAACAATCGGAATTCCAGTTTGTTTTAATTGATTTAAATTCATATCCGATATTTTACCAACAATGACAATACCGGCTACTTTTCGATCAACGATACATTCAGGCAATTCCATATTAGAATCATCAAAATAATTCATAATTGAAAAATAACCTAAACTCTTAGCCTCTTCAACGATCGAACGTAAAACAATTGAATAAAAATGACCGGTATCGGCATAATAACTTTGCATCATAATCGCAATATTTGATTTAGAAAACACTGATAGATATTTTCTTTTTTCATTAATATAACCCATTTCATCAGCCGTCTTTAAAATCAATAGTCTCATTTCATCACTTACGCCTGGTTTATCGTTTAATGCAATTGATACAGCATTAATTGAAACATTTAATTTTTTAGCGATATCTTTCATCGTGACTTTCATAGGCTTCCTCCTTTTGTATATTATTATTTTCAAGTATCTGTCCTTTATTTTCAACAGTAAATAACTTGAAAAAATGAAAAGCTGCTAAATCAGCAGCTTCTATCTATTATTTTTTAATTGCTTTCTTGATTGTTTCAAGTGATTGATTTTCCAATAACATTTTAAAGACCATATCATAGTTTTCACTTTCTAAGTTATTTAGAAAACTACTATCTTCATCTGGGTATCTAGATTTAAATAATTGCAGGGTTAATTGTTCCTTTTCTTCTTTTTTACCTTTTTCGATTCCCTCTTTAATTCCTTTCTTCATTCCATCCTTTTCGCCTTTTTCCACCCCTTTTTGATAGCTTTCTTCAAGTTCCATCTCATGAGCATAAATATTTAACTCCCGATTATATGCCGCTAATCTTAGTTCATCATCCTGATTAAATCTTTCCATCTTGTCTTTCATTATTCCAATCACCTTCGATTCTTTCAGCTTCATTATATCATCTGTTATCCCGTTTGCAAATATATAGATCGCCAGCTCTAATTCACTGAATTCATCTAGTTCTTTATACTGCTTTATGACATTGATATACGGTACTTGAACATATACTCGACTCATCAGATTATTCTTTTCTAATTTACCTTCTTTATTTCTACTTTGATATGTATCATAAAGCTGTAGATTATCACTATCTATATCATTAATAAATATAATCTGATAAACTGGATTGATAAAATGATATCTATTACCCTTTTTTTCTTGATATGTAAGCATTTTAGCTCCGTATAGTTGAAAACGATGACGTTGACTAATAGAAAAAGATGAGTTCTGCATTTCAATATCAATCTGCTTACCCGATGCAACAGTTACTCTAATATCTAAGATCATATCTTTATCTTCAACATGATCACGACTTAAATCGGGATTCAAAACCTTAATATCCTGACATTGAATATTTAAAATACCTTCAATAAACAGTTTTAACAAATAACGACAATCATAATCTTTATCATCAGCTAAAGAATATTTAAAAAGAACATCACTTTTAAAATCATAAATCTTTTTATCTGTTTCTTTCATAAAAAACCTCCTTTGTTATTTATATACATTTACAAAAGAGGTTTTTTCTTTTAATTTTCGAATGATTTTTTAATTAAATTATTAGCCATTATATAACTAAAAAAGTCATCAACGTTATGATAACGCGATGACTAACATATAATTTTACCGTGTCTACTTGACAAAGTATATATCAATTGATGACTTTATTATTTATAATTGTTTACAATTTCTTTAAACACTTTTCCTCGCTGTTCATAACCTGAAAACTCATCAAAACTGCTTGTTGATGGTGACAATAGGATAATATCACCATTTTCAGCATGATTTAATGCTTCAAGTGTTGCCGCTTCAAGATTTTCAACATAAATACTATTTTCAATATGCATTTCTTCTTTAAATCGTTTTCCAGCTGCTCCAAAAGTAACTAAACGTTTAATTTTATTACCGTAGCTAGCCATTTCTTGTAAATCTAGCCCTTTTTCAAAACCACCCATTAGTAAAATAACTGGTTTATCAAAAGCCTTTAATGCAATAATACTAGCATCAGTATTAGTTGCCTTAGAATCATTGTAGACTTTAACACCATTAATTTCTCGAACAAATTCAATTCGATGTTCAACACCAATGAATGATGAAATTTCCTGATTAATAATTTTAGTATCTACATTTGATAACTTAGCCATACAAATGGCAACCATAATATTTTGTAAATTATGTTTACCAACTACTTTAATATCAGCAATATCAATAATAAATTCATTTTGATAATAAATAGCGTTATCTTTAATCATACAATCAGCTTCGTCAACCAATGAAATAGTTATTTTTTGACAAGGCACTTGATAACGATCTAAATATTCTAATACTGTCTTATCGTCTTTATTAACAATAAAATAATCATCTTGATCAGTATTTTTATAAATATTTGTTTTTGAAGCATAGTATTCATCAAGTGATGCCATATAATCTAAGTGATCAGGTGTTAGATTAATGATCGTTGAAAGATGTGGTTTAAAAGTATCAATGTCCAATAATTGGAAATTACTCATTTCAATAACCACATAGTGATTTTCTTCTTCCAGCAAATTATTATCCATAACAATATCACATAACGGATAACCAACATTGCCAGCCAAATGAACATTTGGATATTTACCTTTTAATATTTTATCAATTAGTGTAACTGTTGTTGTTTTACCATTAGTACCAGTTACTCCAATATAATGTTGTTTTTTAGCTACCTGAAAAGCTAATTCAATTTCTGTATAAACTGGAATCTGACGCTGTTTTAAACGTAAGATAAAAGGCTTATGGTAATTGATACCGGGATTTTTAATTACAAAATCAAAATCCCGTTCAAACAATTCATCTGGATGACTACCAGTAACCATTTCAATTCCCATATCTACATATTGTTGATATTCAGGAATATCATTAGCCTCCTTAGCTTCATTTACAGTAATAGTTGCATTTAAATGATGTAATAATCTAATTGCCGCTTTACCACTACGAGCTAAACCAATTACTAATACTTTTTTACCAGTTAACATTTTATAACACCCCGATTACAATTGATAAAATTCCGCAAATAAAACCAATAAACCAAAATGAAATTGTTACCTGTTGTTCAGACCATCCTAACATTTCAAAATGATGATGAATTGGTGCCATTTTGAAAACTCGTTTTCCTCTTGTTTTAAAAGAAACAACTTGAATGATAACTGAAACAGTTTCCATTATAAATACACCACCAACTAAAATAAGCAATAATTCTTGTTTAGTTAAAATTGCTAGAATAGCAAGGAAACCACCTAAACCAAGTGAACCAACATCGCCCATAAAGATTTTAGCTGGATGATAATTAAACATCATAAATCCAAGTAAAGCCCCTACCATTGCTGTTGCATAACTTGCAAGAGCATAATCTTTAGTCATTGTTGCAAAAATGATAAATGGTGCAATCGCAACCATTGAAAGCCCTGTTGCTAGACCATCAAGTCCATCTGATAAATTAACACCGTTACTAGTACCAGCAAACATTAATAGAATTAATGCAGGATATAAAATACCAAAATCAATATCCACTTTAACAATTGGTATTGTTACTACTGAAGTAAATCCAGGGATAAAATTCATTGCAAAGAAATAACAAATAATTGCAAGAGCAATCTGTGCTAATAATTTAGCTAATGGCGGTAATCCTTTATTACTATGTTCAATGATAATTAAAGCATCATCTACAAAGCCAATTAAACTATAACCAACTAAAACAATTGTCGCTAAAATAATTTCTGGATTAAATAAATCACCAATATTAACGATTACAGCTGCGATTATTGCTGCTAAGACAAAAACAATACCACCCATTGTTGGTGTCCCGTTTTTTACTTTATGAGATTCTAAACCTTCTTCACGTTCTACCTGTCCAAATTTCATCTTATGTAAAAATGGTATTACTTTTGGCATGGCTATTACTACTAAAATAAACCCAATCACAAAAGCAAATACTAACTTAAGAAAATTTTCCATGTATCTGACCCCTTTTTTTCAAATTCGTCTTTACTATATCATATTATCGATAAATAGGCAAAATAAAAGGGACAAAAGTCCCTTTTATTCAATCACTGTTAATCGCAAATACCTAACTCTTTCATCTTTTTCATTGCTTGATCAATTGCTGCTTCGGCATCTTCACCATCAGCAATTATTTCAATTTTAGCCATGGTTGGTATTCCTAATGATAAAACTCCCATCAATGATTTCATGTTGACTGTTTTTGAAGCGTAGACTAGTTTAATATCACTTTTAAACACCTTCATATTATCAACTAATTCTGTTGCTGGAGTAGCATAAAGACCAACTGGATCAGTTACGGTAACATTAATTCTTTTTACCATGTTGCATTCCTCCTTTGTTACTTATATTATAACATTGTTACTAAGTAATTTCATTAATAATGACATCCTTTTTTACTAAAATAACATCAAATAATGACTCTTTCAAAACAACGCTACATCTAATCAATATGTTAAAAAAAACAAATATATTCCACTTAATCGATTGCCAATTATTTTCTAATTATTACATAACTATTTCACTATATTTGCACAAAAAAATGAACTTTAATTCATAAAACAACATTTATCCCACAATGATGAATTATAGTTAAGAACTATGAAAGGAGAGGCCTAAATGACATCAAAAAATAAACAGCCACTTAGCAAATTAGTTATATTTATCTATATTATAGCTGCAATTATGCTAATTGCTTTTGTATTAAATTTCTATGATATAACTACTTATTTATTATCATTACATGCTGCTGGATCAATTTCTTTTACTACACAATGGTATGATTGTATTATGTATTATGTTAATAATACTCTTGACTATCTAGCAACAGCTGTAATTATCTTTTGTTTAGGTTATATCATCAATAACATCAAAACAAATAAAAAAGTAGATGAAACACCATCTACTCAAGAAATAGATTCTTAAACTAGAATCTATTTTCTTTTTTCAATCATTATTACATAAGGAGCTAGCTCCTTATTAATCATTTTAAACATTCCAACATTAAACAACTTAAAATCCAATTTCGAAACATATTCATCAATAATTACACTTTCCCTTTTACCCTCATCATGACCAACATAAACAACCAAATACAATATACACCCTGGATTTAATAACTCAATTCCTTTTTTTATTGCTTCTAAACTACTATCAGCTTTAGTAGTAATACTATGATCACCATTAGGTAAATAACCAAAATTAAAAATACCAACATCAATACTATCAACATACTTATCTACATGTTCATGACTATCTAAGATAAGTTCAACATTATTAACATCCTTTAATCTTTCTTTAGTATTAATTAAAGCCTGCTTTTGAATATCAAAACTATATACTTTATTAGCCAAACCACTTAAAAATAACGTATCATAACCATTACCCATCGTAAAATCAACAGCGATGTTGTAATTATTTTTTTCAATTCTACGATGAACAAACTCAATCATCGATTCCATCATCTCACCCTTTCGGTTCCATTATATCTAAAAACACTCGCTAATGAAACAAAAACGAAACCTAATGATTTCGTTTTTACTGATTATTATTCTTTTCCAATAACAACAGCCGTAACATTTCCTTAGCCTCTTTACAGCAATATTCAGGAATTTCTGTAAAACTACCCGTTTCCCAATTAGCTGTCGCTACACACGTATTACAAAGTGGTCTTAATTTACATTGAGCACATTTTTCATTTATTTTTAATTCTTTACTTTCAGTTACGATCTGTTTCCAGGCATTTTCAAAACCAGTTTTAAAAACGTCTACTGCTGGTGTAAACAAACTAACACAAGGTTTCATTAATCCCTGCCAGTTAATCATAAATGAAGAATTACCAGCTTGACACTCAATACCACAACCATAATTACATTGCTGTTTAACTTTTATCAACATTGAATCAACGTAATTTAAAAACACCTCATCACCTAGTTCATTTTTCAATACTTTAATTCTTGCTTGAGCTACATCTTCAGGACTTAAACGAGATTGTTCTTCAAACGCTTTAAAACGATCCTTTAATCCTGGTAACATATAAGTATCCATATGTAAAGGAACATCTAGTTCCTGAGCAATCCGATACATATCATCAATCTGATCAAAATTAGCTTTAGTAACACTACCATTCATCTTTACCTTTACACCATGATCTTTTAATAATTTGATTGCTCGAACTGTCTTTTCAAAACCACCTGGATAATGACACAAATCACGATAAGTTTTTTCATCATTACCATATAAAGTAATATTAATACGCCGTGGTTTATTTTCACCAAAAAAAGCTGCCCACTTTTCATTAATCAATGTTCCATTAGTATTAACTGTTATTACCATTCCCATTCTTTTAAGTTTTAAATATAATTCTTTAAAACTTGGAAATAACAACGGTTCACCACCAGTTAACATAATAAATAAGACCCCAGCTTTTTCCAACTGATCCACCAAATCAAGCCACTTATCAATGTCCAATATTTTCCCCTGTTTATTCATCTCTTCATTGCTTAAATGAACATAACACATATCACAGTTCATATTACATAACGGTGTTAACTCCAAAGTACCACTAACCGGCCTTTTATCTTTAACCCCATGTTTTATCAACATCTTTTCGACTGTATTTTCCCCATCTAAAAAATCCATATTTTTCTCCTATACAAATAAAAACCGATTGCTCGGTTTTTAGCTTATTAATATTAAGAACGGTTTGGGTGATTAGGAGTAGGATTAACTACTTCACCATAATGATTCCATCTTCTATCACTATTACCACTTAAAGTATACCAGAAAATAATATCCCCATGATCAATTACATTATTCCCATTTTTATCTATAAAATCAGTATACCCTCCATTTAATGATCCTTGATCGCTACTATTTTCTGCATAAAATGAAACAACTCCATCTTCACTAACATTAAATTGATTATTTTTTGCTATGCTACAGCTACCAGTATGATCATGACAATTACCACCAAAAGGTGCATCACCACCCCAGTGATGCCATCTATCTTGATTTCCATAACCTCCGTAATTTCCTTTACCAACCTTACATGCAACTGTCCAACATGCAGCTACATATTCGTTTGGTTCGAATTCTTGAATTGTTACTCTTGGTGTTTCCCATTTTTCTAACATATTAATTTACCTCCTCAATAATCTTTTTGTTAAGAGATTCAAAAACGAATCTTCTAACATCCCTTCTAATTGTTTCTTCTGAAACATCGTATTTTGATAATGCTTTTTTTACGACATTTTCAATCGTATTAGCATCTAAAAACTCGTTCCAGATAAAAACAGCACTACGATTTGGAGTCATGATTGCATTGCTAAGTTCTAATTCATCATCAATCGGAATTATTACATAATCATCAGCTACCTGGCGAAGTAAATAATTAGGATTGATTCGAAATAGAGTTTTAGTATCTATATCTTCCAGTGTTTTAACATCTTTAGTATTACCATCTTTGTTAAAATTTACTACTGGTTTAGTATATGTTTTCACAAGACCCCTCTCCTTCCTGCATTAAGAATGTTATACAACATTAACAATTATTGTATATATTCTTATAACATTAATTATAATACTTCTAAATTTTACGTCAAATCTAGAAAATATTGATAGAATCAAATGTTTTTATGATTTACAGAAAAATATTTAATAGTTAATCTTTTTGTTATTTGTGATTTTTTTATTATTTTATTTTTGTAAATCGGCTAGTTGTCTTGTTTTTATAGAATTGAATTTTTTTAATTTTTGGATATGATTATTTATAGTTATAAATAGTTTTTATATGTAAAATAACATAATATAAAAAAATATGGTTTAATAAGGTAAAATAAGTTAATTTGATAATAACATCAAAAAATAATGTTTTTTAAATATAGGAAAGAAAACTCTATCGAAGATGATAGAGTTTTGTAAATTTGTTTGTTAAGTATTCGATGTAGTATTTAGGATTGAATTTTTCACCGGTTAGTTTTTCTAATAATTCATTAGTTTGATAAATAGCCCCATATTGGTGAATATATTCTTGTAGATATTTTTTTAATACTTGAAAATCTCCAGATTCAACCCAATCAGCAACAGCTGTTGTTTTTTGCATATGAGCATAGATTTGAGCAGCAATAGCACTACCTAAAGCATAACTTGGAAAATATCCAAATGAACCCCCAGCCCAGTGAATATCTTGTAATATTCCTTCGCTATCATTTTGTGGTGTGATTCCTAAATATTCTTGGTAAAGCTGATTCCATAATTGTGGCAGCTTTTCAAAGTCAACTTCTCCTGCAAACATTTTCTTTTCTAATTCGTAACGAATCATAATATGCAATGGATATGTAAGTTCGTCTGCTTCTGTTCTAATTAAACTAGCTTCAACTTTATTAATTCCTTGAACAAATTGTTCTAACGAAACTTCTTCTAAGTTATCAGCAAAAAATGTTTGTAAACGTGGATAAACTGGTTTCCAAAATTCTTCACTGCGACCAATAATATTTTCATAAAAACGTGATTGTGACTCGTGCATTCCCATTGAAGCTCCTGATCCTACTGGAGTCATAGTAATATCGTCATCGATATTCATTTCATAGATAGCATGTCCACTTTCATGAATTGTTGAAAATAAAGCACTTTCTAAATTGTTTTTGTAATAATGAGTAGTAATTCGAACATCGTGATTATGGAATTCAGTAGTAAATGGATGTTCACTTTCTTTAATAACACCTTTTTTAAAGTCAAAGCCAACATAACCAGCTAACCAGCGGTTGAATTCTTTTTGTTTATTTAAGCTATAATGTTTATAATTATATTCTTTATCAATTTTTATTGGTGAAGCTTGGATTTCTTTTAATAATGGAACGATGTGTTCTTTTAACTGATTAAAAAATTCATCTAATTGTTCTACATGGAAACCTGGTTCATAATCTTCTAATACAACATCATATAAACAAGCTTCATTAGTTTTTCGATATTGAGCAAATTCTTTTTCGGTTGCAATAATTTCTTTTAAATATGGCATAAATAACTGATAATTATTTTCTAACTTAGCTTTTTGCCAGACTCTTTGAGCGATCATTAGACGTTCTTGATGTTCTTGATATTTTTGAGCTGGAATTTTTTCTAAGTCGCGTATATCTTTTAGCCATTTTTTTACAATTGCTTTTTGTGATATAGTAAGCTCTTGTTTTTCTAATTCTAATAAAATTTCTTTTACTTTAGGATCAGTAATTGTTTTAAACAATTCTCCTGATAATAATCCAACGGATTTAGCTGTTAGCGCCATTGATTTTTCTGGTGCTTCAGTTTCTTGATCCCAGGAAAATAGTGTTAATGCTTGATTTAATGCTTGTCGTTTATCAATATATGTTTGTAAATCTTGAAAATTCATGTCATGCCTCCTTAAATTTATTACTTAACCATTTTTCTTTTTTAATACCAAATATTATACCAGTTGCATCAGCTAAAAACCATCCTATCGGTATTGCCCACCAGATAGCTAGAGTTCCAAAAAATGGAGCAAACGTGTAAGCAAGAACAACCCTTGTTCCTAAAGAAATGATTGTTAAAACTACAGAAATACCTGGTTTTCCAACCCCACGGTAGTAACCGTATAATAAAAATAAACATCCAATTCCTACATAGCATATTCCTTCAATTTGTAAATATTGAGCTCCTTGACGAATTATCTCTATTTTTGATGGTTCTATAAAGATCAACATTAATTTATCTGCAAATATAAAGACAATAGCTGAAATAATTAAACAAAAAATTGTTGATATTGTAATAGCTACTTTCAAACCAGCTTTTATTCTTCCTTCTAAATTAGCACCTTTATTTTGGGCAATATAAGTTGAAAAAGCATTACCAAAATCTTGAACCGGCATATAAGCAAACGAATCAATTTTAACTGCCGCTACAAAAGCAGCCATCGTAACTAATCCAAAACTATTAACTAATCCTTGAATCAATAAGATCCCAAAATTCATAACTGATTGCTGGACACAAGTTAATAATGAATAATCTTTAATCTTTTTAAATATCGCTCTATCAAAATGACGATGTTTCTTTTCTGGCAGCAATTCTTTTTTAACTATCACACAATAAATCATTATTCCAATCCCGCTAAAGGCTTGAGCAATAGTTGTTGCAAGTGCTGCTCCAGCGACATTTAAATTAAGACTAGTGATAAAAAAGATATCTAAAACTATATTAATAATCGCTGCTATAGCTAAAAACACTAATGGAGTTTTAGAATTACCAAGTGCTCTAAGTAAAGAAGCAAAATAATTATATAAAAACGTAAAGATGATTCCCATAAAAATAATAAATAAATAATCATACGTAGCTTTATATATATCACCTGGTATATTCATAAATACTAAGATTTGATTTATCAGCAGTAAACATATTATTTGCAGGATAATTGAAAATATTGCAATTCCTACAAATGAGACAAAAAAAGAAACTTTCATTTTATCATGCTCTTTAGCACCATAAAACATCGAAAACAAGACGCCACTACCCATACATAAACCTAAAATCATCGAAGTTAAAAACGTCATTAACGTAAACGAAGAACCAACTGCTGCTAAGGCATCAGTTCCAATATAATGTCCCACAATAAAAGTATCAACAACATTATATAACTGCTGTAATAAATTTCCTAAAATCATCGGAATTGAAAATTTTAATAATGCTGTTGCAATATTCCCCTCTGTCATAACATCACCTTCCAATATCATAGCTATTTGCTAAAATAAAGTCAAACTTATTCATTTATTACACGCCAATATATTAATAATTTATCTAACGAATATGCAGCATTAGCTGGTGAAGTTGATGGTAATTTAGTTACCGGCAAATCAATAATCGCATCAAAATAACGGTGATATAACTTATCGGCTAAATTACCATTAGTATAAATATGTTTAACAGAACTATTAGCGATAATCATATTCAAATCATTAACTTCAACATCACTAATACTGCTATCGCTAGAGCCTTTAATATTACAGCTAGCTATAACATCCCATAAAGCAATTTGATGGCGTTTTAAAAAAGCCTTTTTATCAGCAATTTCCTCAGGTACAGTATCTTGATAAACAGCTGCTAAAACACGCCAAAAACGATTTTGGGGATGATGATAAAAAAAGTTAGCTTCGCGTGATTTAACCGATGGAAAAGAACCTAAAATTAGTATTTTTGAATCTTTATCATAAATCGGTTCAATCAAATGATACTCCTTCATAATCTAATCCCTCTTTCATTTTTAAAAACTACCAATAAATGATATAATTATCATATCAATTATTAATTAATATTAAAAGGAGTTAATTTAAGTGTGAAAGAATATTCTCTTAATAACATTGAAAATGCTAAAATAATTTTTAAAACTAAATCAAAACAAAAAATATTAGATGTCTTTTACCAATGCAAATCTATTTACAAATTAACACCTGAAGAACTAATAATCATTGATGATCAAATGTGTTTACCTATTAACCTTGATAAATGGACAGATATTGATAATCCAGATAATAATTTTTTAAACGTTTTAAAAGTTTTAGAAAAAATCACTTGTGCTAATGTTCACCACTAAGTACCATTAATGCAACTTTAATTGGTTTTGACAAAGATAGAGATTTATCATTTAGATTTAATGGTGACTATATAAATGGTAAACATGTTCTAACTGGTAGTTACAGCAATAATGAAAAAATGCTTTATCAAGAAAAATTATATCTAACAGAATAGAGGGATAACCATCATCCCTCTATTGTTTTAAATTTCAATATTTATATAAATACATTTCTTGACTAAAATATTAAAAATTGGAAAAATGTGTAGAATAATCTATAAAATTATAGAAAAATGTGAAAATAACACTTTAAACATAAAGAAAAATGTGTTTAATAACACTATAATCTTTCGGAATTTTGTGATAAGATTCTAGAAAATTGGAAAAAAACAGATAATAGATATCCTTTAATCATAAAAGGTGCTAGGCAAATAGGTAAAACTGAAGCTATAGAACATTTTGCTAAAAATCATTATAAATCAATTATTGAAATCAATTTTGTTCTTCAAAAACAATATAAAACTATATTTGATGATGGTTTTGATGTAGATACGATAATAAGAAATATTTCTCTTATTAATCCTGAATTTCAATTCATCGAAAACGAAACATTGTTTTTCTTTGACGAAATACAAGACTGCATCAACTGTGCGACAAGCTTAAAATCTTTTCAAATAGATGGACGATATGATGTTATTTGTTCTGGTTCACTGATGGGAATTAATTATCAAGAAATAGAATCAAACAGTGTTGGATATAAACAAGACTATGAAATGTATTCCTTAGATTTTGAAGAATATTTATGGGCAAAAGGTTATAAAGATGAGCAAATTGAAAGTTTCTATAAAAAAATGCTGAATATTCAACCATTATCAACATTAGAATATAATATTCTTCTAGATAATTTTAGAGAATACATGGTATTAGGCGGCATGCCAAAAGTTGTTTTTACTTTTGTGACCCAAAAAAATTATAGTGGGACGCTTCAATTACAAAAACAATTATTATTAGATTATGAAGAAGATATTACTAAATATGCAGGCGGCCTAGACAAAGGAAGAATCCTAGATATATACAGAAAAATCCCTATATTTTTAGGTAGTGACAACAAAAAATTTAAAATCTCTAAGATAAAGAAAAATGCTAGAAATAGAGATTATGTAGGAGTTGTAGATTGGCTATCCAATGCGGGTATCGTAAATGTTTGTTATTGCATGGGACTTCCAGAACTGCCATTAAAAGGAAACTACAATCCCGACAATTATAAATTATACTTTGGCGATACAGGATTATTGATTGGATCCCTCGATGAAGAAGTTCAAGAAGATCTTCGTTACAATAAAAACTTTAATACCTATAAAGGGGCAATATATGAAAATATCATATCAGAAATTCTTGTTAAACAGGGATATAAGCTTTATTTTTATAAAAATGAAAAAAGTACCATTGAGATGGATTTCATGATACGAGATAGAAACTCTCTTATTCCTGTCGAAGTAAAAGCAAATGATCAAGCTACAACATCACTTAATAAATTAATTAAAGACCAGAAATATTCAGATATTCATTACGGAATCAAGTTTGCTAACAAAAATATTGGATTTAATGATTATTTCTATACTTTTCCTTATTTTTTAGCATTCTTTTTAAAAAGATTCTTAAGAGATAAAAATAATATTAAATAAAAAATTAAAAAACAAATATCATCAAAATGATTAAATTGTCAAGCAAAAAACAACTATACTCCGGCGAAGAAAATCACAAATATAAATATCTATCTAAAATATAATGGTACTATGAATAAAAAACGTCCGACTGATATACTTATTATTTTCACCTAAACCAATTTTCAATCAGATAACGAAAAACGCCAAAATGGCGTTTTTTATATGATATTAAAAATAGTATACTTATTATTCAATTCTAAGCATTCGATATCCTACTCCAACATGAGTCTGGATATATTTTGGCTTAGCAGGATTAGCTTCAATTTTTTTCCGAAGTGTTGCCATAAATACCCGCAGGGAAGCAACATCACTTTCCAAAGTATTCCCCCATATTTCTTTAGTAATAAAAGTATGAGTCAATACTTTTCCAACATTTTTAGAAAGCAAGCATAATAACTTATATTCAATTGGTGTTAAATGCAGTTCTTTATCTTTTAAATAAGCACAACCACTAGCATAATCAATTCTTAAATCACCATTAACAAACTCACTGCTTTCAACTGGCTGATTTTGATTATAACTTAGTCGTCTTAAAACAACTCTTAATCGCGCCAATAGCTCTTCAACTGAAAATGGTTTGGTTAAATAATCATCAGCTCCTGCATCTAGCGCTTCAATTTTATCATGATCTTCACTACGAGCACTAATTACGATGATTGGCATATTAGTCCAGGTTCTTACTTTTTTAATTATTTCTACTCCATCAATATCAGGCAAACCTAAATCTAATAACATAATATCAGGTTTTTTTGAAGCAGTTTCAATAATCGCTTGTTTCCCTGTTTGGGAAGTATGATATTTGTAATCATGAGTTTCTAATGTTGTAACAATTAGATTTCTTACTGCATTATCATCTTCAACAACTAAAATTACTGGTTTATTCATGAATTTCAACCTCCTCAATTGGTAACGTAAAACTAAAGATAGTTCCTTTTGGATGATTGTCAGTTACTGTAATAGTTCCATTATGGGCAGTAATAATTGTTTTACACAGGGCTAGACCTAGTCCTAAACCACGTCTAGCATCACTTGTATTATGTTTTACCGTATAGAACATTTCAAATAGTTTTTCTTTATCACTGTCACTAATTCCCGGTCCATTATCACGAATCTGAATTTCAACAAAATGATCTTTTTTTATCGCTTCAATTTCAATCGTCGATCCAACCGGTGTATATTTAATCGCATTATCAATAATATTAATAATTACCTGAATTATTAATCTAGCATCAATTTTAGCTAATATAAATTCATCATTATTAATAAATACTAGATGATGCTGTTCAATTCTTCGACTAATATGATTTAATGCTTCATTAATAACTTCTTCAATCAATTCAGTTTCTAAATGTAAACTAACGGTACTATCTTCTAATCTGGTTACACTTAAAAGATTTTCAACTAGATTGATCAACCATAATGAATCATCATAAATCACTTCATAAAGCTGCTGCTTTTTTTCATCATCAAGATTTTTAGATTCATTTATTAAAACACTGGCATTACCAGAAATACTAGTTAACGGTGTTCTTAAATCATGAGAAATTGAACGTAATAAATTGGCTCGTAATCGCTCATTTTTAGCTTCAATTGCAGCTTCTTCACGTTTTTTATTAAATAATTCTTTTTCTAAAGCCTGAGCGCACTCACCTACTATTGATAAAACAAGATTGTTTTCAAAAGCATCAATGATCTTATCATTTAATACAATAATAATAACACCATATATATCATTAGCACTAACTATTGGTAAATAATAGTTATCATCCTGATATGCTTTTTTACTATGATATACATCTAAAACGTTTTTACAAACCTGCTTATCATTAGTAACATCAATATTATCATTTCCATAATTTTCATATTCAATTTGATTATCTTGATTAACCTGACAAATAATTACCGGCATTTCTAATAATTTAATTATTTGTTTAGCCGTTGTCTGTTTAATCCCGGCAATACTTTTTTCTTTTTGTAATAAACGATTAGTTTCTAATAAAACTTTGGTTCTATAAGCATATTGCGCTGATTGTTTAGCCTGCTTTTTAATTCTAATCGCTAGAGTACTAGTAATAAAAGCAGCAATAAGCATAATTGCAAAAGTAACCGGATAACCAGAACCATAAGCTGCAAAAGTAAAGCGGGGATTAGTAAACATAAAATTAAAAATCAAAACACTTAAAATTGATGATACTAAACTAAATATTCGATTAGAAGTTGATACGGCAATAATCAAAACTCCTAAAATATAAATAGTAATAGTATTAGCTTCACTAAAACCTAACCAGTGAAATAACATTCCAATTGCTGTTGCTAGTAAAAGAACTAGAATTGAAATTAAAAAGTCACTAGTTTTATAAATAAATTCTTTTTTCTTTTTATTACTTTTTTTTGATTCACCGCTTTGGTGATAAACAACATTGACATCTAAATCACATAATGTTTCTAATATTTGTTTATCTAAAGCATTATATGAGATTCGCCATTTTTTTCTTTGACTATAACCAATAAATACTTTAGTAACTTGTGAATTATGACAAAATTCATTAATTTGATAAACAATATCTTCACCAAATGCCGTTTCGATATTAGCCCCTAATTGTCTAGCTAAGTCAATATTAGCCTGCAATTGTTCACGATCTTCTTTACTTATTTTTGAATTATCAGGCGTTTCAACAAATAAAGCAGTAAATACTGCTTTATTATCTCTAGCGACAGCTGCGGCCATTTTTATCACATCACGATTATATATCGATGGTGATAAACAAATTAAAACATGTTCTTGTTGTACATCCATAAATTAACCCCTTTATGGTTAATATTATAACACATTTTTACTAGCGCGTAATTTCTTTAATTGATTTTGCTGTTCCCATAACAATTAGTGTTTCATCTGGTTTAAAAACATGAGTTGGTTGCGGCAATGGATAAATCTTACCATCTTTTTTAGTTGCTAAAATACTAACATGATAGCGAGTTCGAACTGCTTTTTCAACAATTGTTTTACCTAGCCAGCTGTTTGGAATCCTAATTTCATAAATTGCAATATCACAAGATAATTCCACATAATCAAAAATATTTTTAGAACCATATTTGATTGCAATTCGTTCAGCAATCTCTTTTTCAGCATAAACAACATAATCAGCACCATTACGTAATAATAACTTACGATGAACTTCACGATTAGCACGTGCAATAACAAACTGAGCTCCATAATCTTTTAATAATACTGTAATTTCTAATGCTGTTTGGAAATTATCACCAATTGCTACAACACAAATATCAAAATTATTAACACCTAAAGATTCTATAAAATCTTCATTAGTTGCATCACCTATTTGAATTTCATTTACAATATTAACTGCATTATCAGCTCTTGTTTCATCCTTTTCAATCGCTAATACTGCATTACCTTCATCAATAAACTTTCTTGATAAATGACGTCCAAAACGTCCTAATCCAATTACTAAAACTGATTTCATAATTCCTCCATATTATCCTATTTGAATTTTTTCGGCTGGTGCTTTGGCAATTGGTAAAGTTCGATTAGAAGCAAAAGCAAGTAAAAAAGTTACCGAACCAACGCGACCAATAATCATCAATATTGCTAATAGTATCTGTGAAAAAGCACTTAACTGCGTAGTTATTCCAACTGTTAATCCAACTGTTGCCATTGCTGAAACACTTTCAAACAATGCGGAAACAAATGGAACATTGTCAATTTGACAAATAATCAAACCAACTGTTACTGTAAAAACTAAATATGCCATTAATACACAGCTAGCAGTTCTAATTATTTCATCACCAATGCGACGATGAAATACTTCGACTGCTTTTCTTTGTTTAAATAAATTAAAGATATTAACTAATAATACTGCAATAGTTGTTGTTTTAATCCCACCTGCAGTTGATCCAGATGAACCACCGATAAACATTAAAATTACTAAAATCATTTGTGTACTTTCTCTAATTTTTGATAAATCAATACTATTAAATCCAGCTGTACGAGCGGTAACTGACTGGAACATTGATTCTAATACTGTTGCATTTCCTTGTTCACACAAATAAATAACAAAAGTTCCACCAAAAATCAAAATTAAAGTAACAGTGATTACTAATTTAGTATGCAAGCGCATTTTTTTAAAGTTAAAGTGACTATCAACAATATCACGCCATACTAAAAAACCTAAACCACCAATTACAATTAATGACATAATAATCAAATTTACATACCAGCTATCTTGATACGAAATAAGTGAATTAAAGGGTTCAATAGTTCCCATAAGATCAAATCCAGCATTACAAAATGCCGAAATACTATGGAAAATTGAAAACCAGATTCCTTTTAAAAATCCAAATCTTGGACAAAATACTAATGATAATAAAAAAGCTCCAATTGCTTCAATTATAAAAGTGCCCCAAATAATGAATTTAGTTATTTTAACTATCCCACCAACTTGTGGTGAAGAAATAGAATTTTGCATGATTGAACGTGAAATAATTCCGATTTTCTTTTTTGCTAAAGTTAAAATATAAATACATAAGGTCATAAAACCAATCCCACCAATTTGTATCAAAGAAATAATTACAAACTGACCAAACCAGCTCCAATGACTATAAGTATCTACTCTAATCAAACCAGTAACACAAGTTGCTGAAGTAGCCGTAAAAAAAGATGTCAAAACTGAAATTTCTTTACCTTCCTTTAAAGAAACTGGTAAACTAAGTAAAACTGTTCCAATAAAAATAATTAAACAAAAACCTAAAAATATTATCTTCATCGGTGAATAACTATGCAACAGCTTTTCTGTCAATTTCTCCTTAATAAGACATCCCCCCTATTATCCTTATTCTTTATAACTAATATACTTGATTAATTATAAATATAAAATAAAGATTATCTGGTTAATATTAAGATTGTATAAAGATGAAAAAATTTTTATATAATCTTAATTCTTCAACTAAATACCTAACATCATTTTTATACTTTTTTTGCTATTTTATAAGTAGAAATAGAGGTGTTATATATGGAAAATGTTGCTCTTATTGGATTATTGGTGTTAATTTTTAGTGGTGGTTATTTCTTATTTAAATTTTCAAAGTTTTAAAAAAGCTAATTAACAGGTCTTCCCTGTTAATTAGCCTAATAATAACTTATTATAATACACTAGTTAGTGAACTTACATAATCATGCAAAGGTTGATGGGCATGATTTTTATTTTCTTTAATAATATTAACAATAGCACTACCAACAATAATACCATCAACAAACTGGCTAAAATATTCAACTTGTTCTACATTATTTATCCCAAATCCCAGTGCTATTGGCGTATCGGTTACTGTTTTAATAGTTTCTACAATTCCAGCAATATCACCATCAATTCTTTTACGCATACCAGTTACTCCCATTGAAGAAACCAGATAAATAAATCCTTTAGCCTGACTGGCAATCTGGATCGTTCTTTTTTTAGATGTTGGTGCAATCATGGAAATAAAATCAACATCATATTTATAACATACTTCAGTAACTTCCTTACTTTCTTCAAAAGGACAATCAGGAATGATAATTCCATCAACACCGACTTCCTGACATTTTTTAAAGAATTTTTCATAACCATAATGAAAAACAGGATTTAAATAAGTCATTAGACAAATTGGAATATTAGAACTTTTACGAACTTCTAAGACAATTTCAAAAACCTGATCAGTTGTCATTTTCTTAGATAAAGCACGGATATTAGCTTCCTGAATGACTGGACCTTCAGCAATTGGATCACTAAAAGGAATCCCAATTTCAATTAACGAAGCCCCAGCTTTTTCCATTTCTAAAATATATTCTATCGTCGCTTCTTTACTTGGATCACCTGCAGTGATAAAAGGAATAAAAGCCTTTTTATTATTAAAAGCATTTTTAATTCTATTCATGAAGATCCACCCCCCGATATCTAGCAATCGCGGCAACATCTTTATCACCACGACCTGACAAACAGATAATTACAACGTCATCTTTTTTCATTGTTGGTACTAATTTACGAGCATAAGCAACAGCATGAGCACTTTCAATAGCACAGATAATTCCTTCAGTCTTAGCTAAATATTCAAATGCTGCTACCGCTTCATCATCAGTTACTGGAATATATTGAGCCCGACCAATATCATGAAGATAAGCATGTTCTGGACCAATACCAGGATAATCAAGTCCCGCTGAAATTGAATATACTGGGGCAATCTGACCATATTCATCCTGACAAAAATATGATTTCATGCCATGGAATACGCCTAAAGTCCCTGTTGCAATCGTTGCCGCATTAAAAGCTGTATCCACACCTTTACCTGCTGCTTCTAAGCCAATTAACTGAACATCTTTATCATTTATAAAATTATAAAACATCCCCATAGCATTGCTGCCACCACCAACACAAGCCATGACTGCAGTTGGCAGTTTACCTTCGTATTCTAAAATCTGCTCTCTTGCTTCTTTAGAAATAACACTTTGAAAATCTCTAACGATCATTGGAAATGGGTGTGGTCCCATAACTGAACCTAAAACATATAAAGTATCATCGATTCTTTTAGTCCATTCCCGCATAGTTTCGTTTACAGCATCTTTTAAAGTCATTGTGCCAGTAGTAACACTATGAACCTTAGCTCCTAAAAGTTCCATTCGATAAACATTTAAGGCTTGTCGATCTGTATCTTCTTTACCCATAAAGATTTCACATTCTAACCCAAGTAATGCAGCAGCAGTTGCTGTAGCTACGCCATGCTGCCCTGCTCCTGTTTCTGCTATTACTCGTTTTTTTCCCATTTTTTTAGCCATTAATACTTGACCTAAAACATTGTTTATTTTATGGGAACCGGTATGATTTAAATCTTCTCTTTTTAAATATACCTTAGCCCCTCCTAAATCTTCGGTCATTTTTTTAGCATAATATAATAATGAAGGTCTATTAGCATATTCTTTTAATAACCGATCTAATTCTTGATTAAATTCAGGGTCGTTTTTGTAATATTCATATGCTTTTTCAACATTATGAATTTCATTCATTAATGTTTCTGGAATATATTGCCCCCCGTGAATTCCATATCTACCTGCTGTCATTTTTGATTCTCCTTACTATTTCTTTTATTTTGTTTGGATCTTTAATACCGTTAGTTTCTACCCCAGAACTAACATCAATAGCATAAGCATTAATTTTAATGGCACCGTCAAGATTACCTGAATTAATTCCACCTGCTAAAAAGAACGGTTTATCTAATTTTTTAATTAATGACCAGTCAAAAGTTTTACCACTACCACTAATAACGCTATCTAGTAAATAATAATCTACGGGAAAACTAATTGTTCTTAAATCCGTTTCTGGTGTCATTTTAATAGCTTTAATTATTGGTACATTTATTTTAGCTTTCAACTGTTTAATATAATCAATACCTTCATCACCATGTAATTGTACTAAATCAATAATTTGATCATTTACTAATTTAACGATTTCATCGATTGAAGCATCGACAAATACCCCAACTGTCTTAATTCTTTTATCTAACTTACTAGACATTACCTTAGCCTGATCATAACTTACTTGTCGTTTACTTTTAGCAAAGACAAAACCAATATAATCAGGTAAGATTTCATTTACATAATCAATATCCCCATTTTGAAATAGACCGCAGATCTTAATTTTCATTTGGCTGACGAAGCCCTTGAAGAATTTCAAAAGTCTTCCGTTTATCATGAGAACGCATCAATATTTCTCCAACTAAAACAGCATCAACTTTATTTTCTTCCATTAACTTAATATCATCATAAGTTGTAATGCCGCTTTCAGAAACAAAAATTACATCCTCAGGTACCATTGAACGAAGTTCAACACTGTTATTTAAATCCACTTCAAAATTTCTTAAATCACGATTATTAACCCCAATTATTTTAGCACCAACTCGAAGCGCTTTTTTAATTTGCATTGAACTATGAGCTTCAACTAAACCACTCATTCCTAATTGTTCCGCTAGATTTAAACAACGCATTAACGTAATTTCATCTAATACACTACAAATTAATAAAACAGCATCAGCTCCTAATAATTTAGCTTCATAAATCATGTATTCATCGATTACAAAATCTTTTCTTAAGACTGGTATTTTTACGATTTTTTTAATTTCTGCTAAGAAATCATCATCCCCTTTAAAAAAATCCGGTTCCGTAACAACAGAAATAGCTGCTGCTCCAATATCTTCATATTCTTTAGCAATCGTTTTATAATCAAAGTTTTGAGTAATAACCCCTTTTGATGGTGATGCTCGTTTAACTTCCATAATATAAGATAAACCTGGTTTTCTTAACGCTTTTTCAAATGGAAAGTCATTATATATTGGTTTTGCAAAAGCTAGTTTTGCTAATTTATCAATTGAATTTCTCTTTTTATTTTCTTCTACCCGTTCTTTTGTTTTTTCAATAATATCATCAATAATCATACTTTAACTCCTTCTACATATTAGTTTCCTTTATGAACTCCTCTAGTTTAGTTAAAGCTTTCCCTTCATCAATTAACTGTGTAGCCAAGTCAATTCCCTCTTGCATTGTTTCAGTCCTTCCGGCAATATAAATCGCTGCTCCAGCATTCAATAATACTGCATCACGTTTTGGTCCTTTAACACCACGTAAAATATCACGAGTGATTTTAGCATTAAACTCAGGACTACCACCAATTAGATCTTCTTTTTGACAGCGAGTCATCCCAAATTGCTCTGGTGTTATTGTATAGCTAATATAGCTGCCATCTTTTACTTCACAAACAGTAGTTGGTGCCGATAATGAAATCTCATCTAAACCATCTTGTCCATAGACAACCATTGCTCTTTTTACCCCTAAATTTGATAAAACCTCAGCTAATGGTTCGACTAACGCTTCTTCATATACGCCCATTACCTGCATATTAGCACCAGCAGGATTAGTTAATGGTCCTAAAATATTAAAGACCGTTCTAATTCCTAACTCCCGCCTTATTGGTGCTACATATTTCATAGCAATATGATAATTTTGAGCAAATAAGAAACATATGTTAATCTTGTTTAATATTGTAGCACTTTTTTGAGGAGATACATCAATTTTTATTCCTAAAGATTCTAAAACATCAGCTGCCCCACATTTAGAACTTGCAGCACGATTACCATGTTTAGCTACTTTAACGCCACTAGCTGCTATTACGATTGATGAAGTCGTCGAAATATTAAATGAATTTGAACCATCACCGCCTGTTCCTACGATTTCTAAAACATCTTCATCGTTTAATAATTTAATACAATGTTCTCTCATCCCCGCAGCACTACCAGTTATTTCTTCTATTGTTTCCCCTTTTAAACTTAATGCTGTTAAATAACTGCTCATTTGCACATCACTAGCTTGACCATCCATAATTTCATTCATACAAGCTCTAGCCTCACTAGCTGTTAGATCCTGTTTTTTAGCTAATTTTAAAATCGCTTCTTTAATCATTTTATTACCCCCAAAAAATTTTCAATTATCTTTTTGCCATCACTTGTTAGTATTGATTCAGGATGAAACTGTAATCCATATACTGGATAATCACGATGTTTAACAGCCATAATTTCGCCATCATCACTAATAGCCAAAATTTTCAATTCACTAGCTATCGTTTCTTTTGCTACTACAAGTGAATGATAACGAGCTACTGAAAATGGTTGAATAATCCCCTTGAATAATTTATCATCAACTGTTTTTATCAAAGAACTTTTACCATGCATTAACTTTTTAGCATACGTTATCTTACCATTAAATACCTCACATAAAGCCTGATGACCTAAACAAATACCTAAAAGTGGTTTTTTATCATAAAAATATCTAATCACATCTTCAATTACTCCAGCATCTTTAGGTCGACCCGGTCCTGGTGAAATTACAATTGCTGCTGGATTTAAAGCAGTAATTTGTTCTACTGTCATTTCATCATTACGAATAACTTTAATATCATCAGTGATTGAACCAATTAACTGGTATAAGTTATAAGCAAAACTATCATAATTATCAATTAATAAAATCATCTTAAATTCCTCCATCAGCTTCATAAATGGCATTGATCACTGCTTTAGCTTTATTTAAACACTCTTGATATTCATTTACTGGGATACTATCATGAACAATTCCAGCCCCCGAGCAAACATAAACATCTTCACCTTTTTTATAAGCAATTCTAATTGCAATACAAGTATCTAAATTACCAGTAAAATCAATATATCCAATTGCACCACCATAAATACCACGACGAGACTTTTCTAACTCATTTATAATTTGACAAGCCCTGATTTTAGGAGCACCTGATAATGTCCCAGCTGGTAGCATTGCTCCAATTACATCAATAGCATCTTTATTTTCTAATGCCTTAGCAACTACTGTTGAACCAATGTGCATAACATGAGAAAACTTCAAGATTTCTAAATATTTTTCTACTTTAACACTATTAAATTCAGCAACCCTTCCTAAATCATTACGCCCTAAATCTACTAGCATATTGTGTTCTGCTAATTCTTTTGGATCAGCTAATAATTCTTTTTCTAGTTTTTGATCTTCGTTTTCATCATGTCCCCGTCTTCGCGTTCCAGCTAAAGGATAAGTATATAAATTCCCATCTTCCATTTTAACTAACGTTTCTGGCGAAGCTCCTGCAATTTCCTGGCTTGGACTTGAAAAGTAAAACATATAAGGCGATGGGTTAGTTGTTCTTAAAACTCGATAGCTATCAAACAAACTCCCGGTAGCTTTAGCTTTCAATCTATTTGCTAGAACTACTTGAAAAATATCACCTTCTTTAATGTAATCTTTAGCTTTTTTTACCATATTGCAATATTGTTCTTTGGTAAATAACGCTTTAAAATCACTTGTTAAACGCAATGGTTCAATTTCAGCTTTGCTGCCATTAAAAATCAATTCTTCCAATCGCTCTATTTTATCAACCGCTTTTTGATAACCAGTCTTTAGATCATTACAATTAGCATTTGCAATTAAAATTATCTTTTGACGATAGTTATCAAAACAAATCACTTGATCAAATAACATTAAATCAACATCATTAAAACCATCACTTTCTACCATTAAATTTAATGTCGATTCATTATATTTAAAATAATCATATGCAAAATACCCTACTAAACCACCAGTAAATGCTGGTAACTTAGGTATTTTAGGACTTTTATATTTTTTTAGGATCTGTTTAATATAATCTTGCGGATGCTTAGTTTTATAAATCTGACCATCTATTGTTACAACATTATTTAAACAGGTAATTTCACTTATGGGCTCAAACCCCAAAAAGGTATAGCGGCTCCAGCGTTTTGTATCATCCACACTTTCTAACATGAAGCAATGCTCACTATAGTTTTTTAAAATTCGCATTACTTCAATTGGAGTAATTCCATCTCCATAGATTTCTTTACTAACTGGAACAATGTCATAATCCCCATTAGCAATAATTTGTTTAGCTTGTTTTAATGTTGGATAATACATAAAATTTTTCCTCCTTGATAAATAAAAAACCGTCCCGACAGAAAATAATTCTGTCAAGGACGGATAATAAACTACACTTATTCCGCGGTGCCACCTTGCTTCACGATACACTCGTGCCCTTACTAGATGCTATCACATCTATGACTACTTACGTAAGTCTTACGTCAAAGAATACTCAGCCTCAGCTTTTCACTTTGCCCTCCGTGGTCCATTTAATAGGCTGCGTTCTGCTTGCTTCCACCATCCAAGCTCTCTATAAGTGCACGATCTATTTTTATCTCCACTTCAACGGTTTTCTTGTTTATTATGATATACTGGATAATTATAACTGTCAATAAAATATTTACATTTTAATAAATGTTTTTATCCAAAAACAATTTTTATCATTATTATAAAATTAAAAAAACATTGATTAAATCAGCAAAAAAAATTATTTTTTTCAATGAAAGGGCTTTCATTTTTAGCGGATATGTGCTATTATAATGGTGAGGAAAGGATTAGACGAAAGGAGTTGATAATATGAACGAAATGTATATTATTTCAGTATTAATGCTTTATACATTAATTGTATTAGTAGATGTATTATTACAAGCGTATCAACTATTTGGAACTGGTCTAGTAGAAGATAGAGAAACAATTTTATCTGTCAAACCAAAATTAATCGCATACATTTCTAGTAAGATCACTTCAATGAGTCTAAGAATTAATTGGAAAAAAGACTATCGCCTAAATATGAAACGTAGACCCCCAATTATATCAGTGGCTCACTAAGGTTGAGTCAAAATAGAGTGGTTTTAGAATATAGATTGTAAAGTTTGAATATAAATTAGATGTGGTTTCACATAAAAATTTCTATAAAGTTGATAATAAAGCCGTATGTTAAAAACATACGGTTTTTAATTTATCAATCTTATTAAACTTTCTTATCAATATACTTTAAAAATTCATCCACATCATAATTAACAATCAGTTCTTTAGGAAAATCAATTTCTTCTAAAATTCCTTCAATATGATCAAAATTCATGATGTCAAAATGAATATGAGCATCACTACCTAAAATAATCTTCACTTGATGTTTTTTACATAACTGCAACATTTCAATTACATTTTCACGTGAATTTAATCGTGATGAACTTCTTAATGCATTATTGTTGACTTCTAATAATGTATGATATTTTTTAGCTGCCAAAACAACTTTTTCGTAATCTAGCGGGCAATAACCATCATCAGGATGAACAATAACGCTAATATGCGGATTTTTGATTGTTTCAATTACTGCATTTGTATTTTGTTCAATTGATCCCGGTTTGTAACAATGAAAATGAATTCCAGCCATGCAATAATCAACACATTGGTAAAGATCGTCACTAATACTTAATTTACCATCATAATCTAAAATATTAACCTCAATTCCTAAAATTATTTTTAAACCATTAAAAACTCTTGGAATCACATGATAATTTTTAAAATATATTGGATCACAAGTACCTGGTATTCCCACATCATGTTCAACCATCCCTAATAACTGCAAACCTTTAGCTTTAGCCTCATTTACCATTTCATTCATCGATGAATAACTATGACCGCTTGCAATAGTATGTGTATGAACATCTAATTCTATTTTTCCCATATAGACCTCCTAAAATAATGTAAAAATAAGCAAACTAAATAGAGCGATTGAAGCAGCTGGGGCATCTACATGACTATCTAAATCAGTATTAAAATATGTATTAAAAACAATAAAAAATAACTGTGCTAAAACCCCAAAAATTGTACTAATAGCTAATGAATTTGTTACTACCATTGCATAACCAGCAATTAAAGTAGTATGATGAGTAGCTGGAAAATCCGGAGTCGAAAAAGCAAAAACCAGACTTAAAGCACTTAATGAAAACCCTAGACTAGCAACATCGGTAATCCCTACAAAATAAGCTGTTATTAATGATAATACTGCGGCAAATATTATTTGAAAACACCAGTAATTAGCCTGTTTATAGCTAAATAACGGTTGAGTAGGATGATGGATATATTTATTAGTCCCAAACAATACTCTAATCAACATATTTAGTGATAGTACAACCAGTGCACCAACATCAATAGGAAAATTCCAATATGTAAACAATGAAAATAATCCATAGCCTAATAAGCCAAAAATTCCACCAATAATTAAAACTAAAGGATCACCAGTAAAATATAATGAACGATTCCCATCAGCACCATTTATATCATAATGTTTAACATTAGCTGCATATGCCAATCCTGCTACCGCACCATTAAAACAAACACAAGGCATAAATAATAAATTCAAGACCTGATTTGTTAAAAGATGAGTGTTAGCTCCTAACCCATCTAAAATAATGACAATAAGACCTACTAAACCAGTAATAACAAATGAAGCTGTTCCACCAATCATTGTCCCAAGACTTCCAGAAACAAAAGCTATTAGATAATTAATCATAGCCCATCTCCCCTCTTTTAAATTTGCTTTATAATATATAATTATATCATTGATTTTTCTTCATTTATAGACAAAAAAAGATTATTAAATAAAAAAAGATGCTAAAAAAGCACCTAAAATTCAATATTATTTTGAAGCGATTCTATAAACAAGGATCCTAAAAAACTTCGGTTAATATCTCTATGAACAATATATCCAACTCTAATTATTTCATCAACAGCTAAAGGAATTGCAATTATGTTTTTCCCATTTAATTCCTCACTAATAATACCGGTAGATATTGTATAACCATTTAATCCTATCAATAAATTAAATAAAGTAGCTCGATCACTAACTCTAATAATTTTACGGTGAGTTAAAGTACTTAAAATTTCTTCTGAAAAATAAAATGAATTATACTCTCCTTGTTCAAAACACAAATAAGGATATGGTTCAATATCTTCTAAAGTCACAATTTTCTTAACAGCAAGTGGATTAGTATTACTTACAAATATATGGGGTTTTGCCTGAAATAATTCTTTAAAAACAAGATTATTTTCTTTTAATAATTTAGTAATTACTTTTTCATTAAAATCATTTAAATATAATATGCCAATTTCACTTTTTAATGTTTTAACATCTTCAATTATCTCATAAGTTCGTGTTTCTCTAAGCGTAAATTCATATTCACTATCACGATATTTTTTTACTAGATCAACAAAAGCATCAACCGCAAAAGAATAATGCTGTGTTGAAATACTAAAACGTTTTCTTACTGTCTTTGTTTCCAAGTAACGCTCTTTAAGCAAATCAGCCTGTTCAACGACTTGGCGGGCATATCCTAAAAATTCACGTCCTTCTTCACTTACAACTATCCCTTTATTAGTCCGTGAAAAAATAACAATTTGCATTTCTTTTTCTAATTCTTTAATAGCGTTAGATAAACTTGGCTGTGAGATAAACAATTCTTTAGCTGCTTCAGAAATAGAACCTTTTTTAGCTACGGTAATAACATATCTTAATTGTTGCAATGTCATAGTCTCACCCCCACAATGTTACTATTGTAACATACTAAAACAAGTTTGAAAAATATCTAATTCTAATATTTGATATAGCTTCTAACTATAAAAAAACAGCCTAAGCTGTTTTGTCTAATTTAACTATATTTGGTTTCTTTTCCGTGTGCGTTAAAGAATAACTATACTGTATAAAAGCAATTGCCATAAAACAAAGTCCAAATAAAATATCTTTTACAACTAGATAAATAATATCACTATGCATGATAAAATTCGGTGTTAATATAATTGCCTGGATCAAACTATCAATTCTTGTCGCTAAAAAGATTTGTAAGCTCAAGCCAAAGAACTCAGCCACTAATAAACTAACAACACTACATAACCCACTAATTATTAGTCCTGATAAAGATAATCGTCCTGCAAATTTTTGATAGCCTAAAATCGCAAGTAAAGCAATTATATAACCAGTTATACGACCAAAGGCTGTAAATTGATAAATTAATATCCAGATCAAACCACCAAACAGTGCCCCTAAAACAGCCCCTAAAAAACCAATACTATATTTTTCTTTAGGAACTGATTGTTTGTTCTTTAATTCATTGAAACAATCTTTACAGACATAAACAATTTCACCATGATAAAGACAAAATGAAACCGGCTTATTGCAATGGCAATGACAGCACGCTGGCTGATATCCAATCTTACGAATGATCATTGTTATATTCTTTAATGTTTCATAAACATTATTTAAGTTTTGACTTATTATAGAAATAGTAATTATATCATTACTATAATTTATTGTTTTTAAAAATCCTAAGCGCTCTAACTTAGCAAAGTAATTATCAATTCTTGAACGTTTATTACCAGCAATACTAATTTTTATAATTGTATTTTCTGGTAAGACCTTAATTACAACCGGAAAGTCATTAAATAATCCGTATATATTGTTACCCATAACATCTAAATTATTTAATAAGGCAAATTCTTGGATTTCTTTACTATTATCTTCATTTTGTATTTCTTCTAAACCAAAATACTCATTTTCCAGTATGATAAAAAATCTACTAAGAGCTAATAAAAAATATGGTAATGCCCAAATAAAACCAATCAAAAATGTAAAGATACCTAAAATAAACCAGCCAGCAAAACTTAAAATTAAAAGTAACAAATCCTTCATTTTATTTAAAGACATCATCTGCCAGCTTGTTTTTAAAATATCAATAACATTCATTTCCTGATGATTTGCAAGCAAATACGGAACTGGCAAAAACTTTATCAACAAAAAGATTCCAGGTAATATAAACAAAAACATTCCTAAAAGATCGATAAAAAAGATTAACCAGCAAATAAAACCATTTCTAATATACGTTATAAACGATGTTTTTAGTAAGTTTAAATCACTATTACCATTATTAATAATTTCCTTGATATAACAATAAAACTGTGTTGAAAAACCAGCACTAAATAAATATGCCAGTAAAATAGCTAAGACAATTACAAAATCCAATACACCAATAATAGATGCTGTCTTTAAACTCAATAGCCAATTAAAAATAAGAATCAAAGAAACAATCAATCCTAATGTAACTAACAATATTATCAATAAACATTTCCAAATTTGCCAACGATGATTATTAGCTTCTTTACGAGCCCATAATTTCAAATCTTTCCGTTCCATAAATACTCCTCTTTACTTCAACGCCTATATTATACATGATTCTAACTAACTATTCATTATTTTTTAACTGATGTTTTACTTTAAAAACTTGAATAATGATCATAATTAAAGTTGGGGCAATAAATAAACCGATTATTCCAAACCATTGCATCCCCAAATACATTCCTATTAATGAAACAATTGGACTAAGACCAAGGTTTTTCGCTAATAATCTAGGCTCTAATATATTTTTAGTAACAACAACGATCAAATAAATTATCAGTAAAGCTATCGCTAAATAAATATTATTAGTTAACGCATTAATTATGATCCAAGGCACCATGATCATATCTAATCCTAAAACAGGCAAAAAATCAATGACTGCAATAATACAAGCAAGCATGGCACTTTGCGATAATCCAATTAAAACAAAGCCTAAGTATAATTCTACAAATGTTACGATCATAATGATAACAGAAGCTTTAAAAATATTACTTAAAACATTTTTTACTGTATCAACTACCAAAGAAGTCACCGGATATTTATTTAAAACATATTTTTCAATTAAATCATAATCTAATAAGATAAACAAAGAAGTAATTACCACAAACATTAAATCAAAAAGAAAACTAGGTATTTTCATTATAAAAGTTATTAAACTAGTAATAAAACTAGTCGAAATATTTTCAACTAAACTCATTGAGCCACTATAAATAATATCTAAATACTTACCAGCATCAATTATATAATGATTATTACTTAATTTTTGATATAAATCATTTAAATACTCAGGCATAATTTCTAGTATTTTATAAATTTGAATTACTGTAAAAACTACAATAACAATGATGACTGTAATAAAAAATAAATAATTCAAAACAATAACTAACTTAGTTAAAAAAGAATTCTTTATTTTAAGTAGTTCAATCTCTTTAGCTAATAAAGGCTGCAAAACCAAAACAATTAAAAAGCTAAAAAATAAAGGAACTAGCCAGTTAACTAATGCATATGCAAGCAAAACAAATATTATTACAAGCAATAAATAATAAGCATACTTAATTAGTTTATCTTTCATCCAATCACCATTAAATTATATGAATTACTAGAAAAACAATGACTATTATCGTTAATTTACTACACTATGGTGGACTACATAAGAACTATCATCAATAGCTTTAAAAACATATCCTTTATTTTGATAATATTCAATAACTGGTCCTAAAGCTTTAATTGTATTTTCTTTCCCATTAGCATCATGAAATAATAAAATAATATTATTTTCATCTGCTGCCGTAGCATTTTTGATTAACTGTTTTACCGACAATTGTCCCGAACCATCTTCACTATCTTCATTCCAATCATAATATTGATAACCACGATTTAATACTTCTTTAGTCAACTTACTCATTATCCTATTACAATACTGCTTAGAAATTTGATTACTGCTCCCACCAGGAAAGCGAATATATTTAGGGATGCTACCTATTTGATTATAAACCAAATCCTCGATTTTCTTTAAATCTGCAAAATAAGCCGATGTAGAACAATAAATCTGATCATATTCATGAACATAAGTATGCAAGCCAATTGTATGCCCAGCTTCATAAGCTGTTTTTATCAAATCAAAATATTCCTTATTTGTTCCGGTTACAAAAAAAGTAGCTTTAACATCATAAACATCTAAGATATCTAAAACCTGCTGTGTATTTTCTGAAGGTCCATCGTCAAAAGTTAAATACACTACTTTTTCATCACTAGGAACAGTTGTTCCTATTTTTTTATTTTCAACTACTGTAACTATACATGTTTCTTTAGTAACATTTAAAGAACGATCTTTAGCATAATAAGTTATTTGATAATTACCGATTTTAGAAATATCCAGATTAGAACTATCGATTGTTAAAATTGGATTATCATCTTGATTATCACTAACACTAACACTTGATAATAAATCAATATCACTATCTTTTAAGACCGTTAAATTACGTACTCCATTAATTACTGGTGATACATTATCTTCTGGCAAAACATGAATAACACTTTTTTTGGTTACACAATTATTATTACGACAAATCCGAATTGCAACTTCATAATCTCCAGGTTTATCAAATTGATAGTCTTCTTTAAAAGATACTTTAGTTCTTTTACTATCATAATAGTTTTTAATCAAATCACTAGCCTTAACTTCCATATTTAAATCAATTGTTAGTTCTTGAACTTCAAGATCAGGAATAATTGTATCTTGTAACTCTAAAGTTACTGTAGTTTCAATGTTATTATAACGATAAGTAATCGGATATTTACCAGTCTTAGTAAAATCTATTTTACTAGTATCAACATTTACATCACTAACTTTACCACCTATTACTCTTTTTATATTTTCATAAGGATCAAACTTTTGTGAAATTTCTGCAACTGGATGATAACTATATAAAACAATTGGGTTAGTTGGATAAATTAATAAAATAACTATTGAAAAGATCAAAACAATTATAATCAATAGTATTTTTAAACTTTTATTCACTTTCATCCCCTCATCAAAACATATTCATCCTAAATAAAAAAAGAACCCATAATAATGGATTCTTTTAAAATATTATTCTTCTTCTAATTGTTTTAATTCAGTTTCACCAGTAATATATTTTAAAATTTCTGTTGCTGCTTCTTGTGGCCCGCGATGTTCGTAACCTTTGATACCCAAACGAGTTCTTAATTGACCAACTTTAATACCTTGTTTAAACATACGATTAAAATAATCATGTAATAAGATTTCTGTTTGTTCTTGACGTTGTACTGGACCAAATGGATTTGCAAAGAAACTTCCAACTAATCCATATTCAGTAGTTGTTCCTTTTGACATACGATTTCCAGCTCTAAATACTTTTAAAGCACTATCAACATCATCAAAGAAACTTAATGCTTCGCCACCTTCTTCATAGTTGTTTGCATATAAGAATAAATCAACTTCATGAGGAGCAACAACATCTTTATAATCTGTAATTGGAATTACAATTCGAGCATTTACTTTATCAGGATTCATAAATACAGAGCGGTCTAATTCTTTGAAACTATAACCAGCATCTAAATCATCTAAACGCACGAAAGCCCCAATTTCTGTACCTGATGATTTAATTTGTCCTTTATCATCTAAGTATAGAACACCCATATCATCATATACAGTTACTAAATCACGGATATAAGCGGCACCAAATACTTTAATTTGTTCAATTGTTTCCGATTTACCAGCACCACTATCACCCATAACAACGATATTTTTAACTTCACCAGAATGTAATGTAACTTTAACCATTGCCCCATGAATTGGTAATTGACGTTGATTAATTTTACGAACATTGTGTAAAGTTAACATCATTTTCTTCATATATCCAAAGTAATCGAAATCATCACTTGCAGATAATAAAGCTACCATCATATCATTTTCATCATCTTGATAGAAAGCTTGGTTCTTTTCACCATCTTCATAACCATATACATAGATAATATCTGGTTTACGATTACGATATTCTTCTTCACTAGCTAATTCAAATAAGTTACATAATGCAACCCCTTGAGCCATGAAAGCAACATTGAAATATACAAATGCTAATAAGTTACCAACTTTAGCTGGATAACAGAACCATTGTTCAGAATCAAATTTTAAATCTTCAATTGGATTATGTTTAATTTCAGGGAAAATTCCATCACGTTTATTACGTTTTGAATAAGTAATAAATGGTGGATGAATAATCACTGTTTCAATAAAAGGAATATCATCTAAATTACGGTATTCATATGGTAAAAAAGAACGCATATTTGTTACTCTTAAACCAGCATTAACACCAGCTGTAATTTGACGATATACTTGATGACGATATCCTAATGCTGTTTCTTCAATTGTTCGATATACTGATAATACTAATTCTTCGAATTTTGCTTGAGCATCCGCAAATTGTACATTTTGATACCCTCTACTAGTTGTTTCGTTATATACTACACTGTAACGTTGTAATTTACGCCAGAATAAATATACTTCTTCAATTACTTTAACAAATTCATCACGATCTCTAAAATATCCTTCAAAATGAGGATATGAAGATAAAACTTCTTCAACTGACATTACTAATAACAATTTAAAAATCGTTCTTAAATCATTTACTATATCAATACTTTCGCTTTTAACTTCTCTTAAATAAGTATAAGTAGTATTTTCTTTTCTCTTTCCTTCGTTGACAAAACCACGTAAAACTCGTGCAAAAGATTCACTTTCAATCAATTGACAACGTGATTGACAATATTCTTCAGAAAAGTTTAAAATTGCATTTCCGCGTACGATTTTAAATTTATATGACATTTTATCACCCTTTCTTTTATCAATAAGCATCATACCCCCACTTATTGATTTGTGTCATTTTAACATAAAAAGTACATTGTATACAACACTTATTTATAAAAAAATTATTTTTTCAAACAAAAAAAGGTCGCTTTAGACCTTTATTAATTTAAAAGAAAGGAACTGTAAAGAAAACCTTACCAATAACATCATCTTCAAAATCAAAATAACCTAATCTTCTCGAATCAAGACTATTATTTCGATTATCTCCCATTACAAAAACCTTGCCTTCAGGAATATCAATTGACATATCTTCATTATTGGTCATCGTTCCATTAATATAATCCTCTTGTAATAACTCACCATTTAAATATACCTGATTATCTTTGATTTCTAGATGATCACCACCAACAGCAACGACCCTTTTAATAATAAAAGTTTCATTTTGATTAGCATCACGGTAATCAACAACTACAATATCATTACGCTCAGGTTCACCACGTTTATAAAAAACCTTATCAACTAAAACAATATTACCTTCGTGAAAAGTTGGTACCATTGATGTTCCATACACTCTAGAAATCTGAACAAAATATAAAACCCCATAAGTAACGATTAAAGTAATAACAATAACCCTTAAATATTCTAATAAGACTCTCTTTTTACTCTTCACTGTTTCTTCCATATTATCACCTGAGGACATTATATCATTTTTTACTATTCATTCAAGTGACTACGAAGCTTTGCAATAATTTTCTTTTCCAAACGCGATACTTGAACTTGCGAAATATTCAACCTTCTAGCTACCCGTTCTTGATTAAAATCAAGATGATAGCGCATATATAAAATAAGTTTTTCTTTTTCATCAAGCTTATCAATTTCCATCTCTAATGCAATTTTTTCAAACCACATTTTATTATTTTTGTTTTCAATTCTTTCTTCCATTGAAATCGAAGAACCATCTTTTTCATAAATCGGTTCACTTAATGAAGTTGGATAATACGATGAATCAATTGCCTCAACAATATCCTGTTGATCAACTTGTAAATAGTTAGCTAATTGTTCAATCGTTGGATCATGACCAGTTTGATTAGTAAGCTGTTCACGAGCCTTGTTTATTTTCAAATTCAGTTCTTTTAAAGAACGACTTACTTTAATAGTCCCATCGTCACGAAAATATCGTTTAATTTCACCCATAATAATTGGTACTGCATAGGTTGAAAATTGCACTCCATAACTAGTATCAAAATTATTAATTGCTTTCATTAAACCGATACAGCCAATTTGAAATAAATCTTCTTTATCATAATAGTTATTTTTAAATCGATGGACAATTGACCAGACTAATCCTAAATTTTGAGAAACAACTAATTCTTTAGCTTGTTCATCCCCGCCATGAGCCTGTTTAATTAGTTCAATTGTATTATTAGTCATTGAAATTATTATCTTTCAAATTCTTTTTAATTGTTAGTTTAGTTCCTAAATCAACAGTTGAATGAATTTCTAAATCATCACAAAGAGCTTCAATAATTGTTAACCCCATACCTGCATGTTCAAGTTCTTTTAATGAAGAATACATTGGTTTTCTAGCTTGATCGATATCCTCGATCCCCTTACCATAATCTTGAATAATGATTTTGATTTGGCGGTTATTTTCGATTGTAACCTTAATAACAACATTACACTTAGCGTTATTTTGATAACCATGAATAATAGCATTACTTACCCCTTCGCTAATGATTGTTTTTATTTCAACCAGTTCGTCAATCGTTGGATTTAATGCTGTAATAAATGAAGCTACACTTGTTCTTGCAAATGGTTCATTTTCTATTTTAGCACTAAAACTTAATTCCATTTGATTCATTACCCCTTTACCTCCTCAACATATTCCATTAATTCAAACATTCCTGATAATTCAAACACTTTATACGCCGTTTTAGATAAATTAGCTAAGTATAATTTACGATCATCTAACTTTAATTGATTATAACGTCCTAAAACCAAACCAATCCCCGAACTATCAATAAAGCTAGTATTACCAAAATCAAAATAGACCGGACCATTTACTTTATCTAAAATACTATTTAATAAGCTGCGATATTTAGTTATGTAACTACAGCTAAGTTCACCATAAAAATATACTACAATTTTATCATCGATAATCTTATATTCTATCTTATTTTCCATTATCTCATCTCCTCGAACCTATCTTACATCTTTTAAAAACATGATTAAATGCTTTCGACAAAAGTAGAAGAAAGTAAACAAAAAAAGTCTTATAACTAAATGATGTATTTTTATCAAACTTGGACATATTATTTACTGAGGCGATAAAATTGATGAAAAAAATCTTAATTATTTTATTAATCTTTTGTATCTTACCAATCCAGAAAGTCAATGCTGTTGATGATGATATAACTCCTAATGCTAAAAGTGCCATCTTGATAGAAGCAAATTCTAAACAAATCTTATATCAAAAAAACGCTCAAGAAAAACTGTATCCGGCATCAACAACTAAAATTATGACTATGATTTTAATGTTTGAAGCTATAAATGATCAAAAAATCTCTTTTGATGATGAAATAACAACCTCTAAATATGCTGCCAGCATGGGTGGTTCTCAAGTTTATTTAGAAGTAGGCGAAAAAATGAGCCTTCAAGATATGTTTAAATCAATTGCTATTGCCAGTGCTAATGATGCCAGCGTTGCTGTTGGGGAATATATTGCCGGAAGCATTGAAAAATTCGTTACTATGATGAATGAAAAAGCTAAAGAATTAAACTTAAAAAATACTCATTTTAAAAATGCTACCGGTCTTCACGACCCAGATCATTATACATGTGCATATGATTTAGCTATTATGGCAGCCTATTTAATTAAAATCGGTGGTGAAGATTTATTAAATGTAACTTCGCTATATGACAGTTATATTCGTGAAGACACCAAACAAAGCTTTTGGCTTGTTAATACTAATAAGCTATTAAAACTATATGATGGTGTTGATGGTTTAAAAACGGGATATACTAAAGAAGCAGGTTATTGTTTAGTAACTACTGCTAAAAGAGATGATCAAAGAATTATTGGGGTGTTAATGAATGAAAGTGCACCAAAAACTCGAAACGAAGAAATGTGTAATTTATTAGATTATGGTTTTAATAACTATCAACAGATTACTTTATTTAAAAAAGATAGTGTTATTGAACAACATCTAGTTGATAAAATGGATAATCTTAGTATTGATGTAAAATGTAAACAGGATATTGTTTATACTAAGGCTAAAAACAGCAATGAAAAAGCAACAACAAAAATAACTTATCAAAAAGATTTATTACCAGTAAAGCAAGGTGATCCGGTGGGTAATCTTGAAGTTATCGTTAACGGTAAAACAATTGCTAATTATGAATTATATAGTGGCAATGATGTAAGCAAAGCTACTTTTTTATCAAAAGCAATTAAAACATTTAAATATTTATTTTAAACAGCCTATAATAATTATAGGTTGTTTCACAAAAAAACAGGATTTATAATCCTGCATTAAGCGACAATAAAAAATTACTATCAGCCAGTTGTTCTAAATGACAATAAACACGAGGAATCTTAATTTCCTGATATAGTTTTTCAACAACCTCTTCATCATCATCCATATAAACTGTATAGCTTCTTTTTACAATTTGTCCTTTTATAACCAAATAATTAAATCTAAAACTAATATCTGTAATTTTATTAAATTGATAATCACTATAATTATGTTCATCACGATTAAAGATTCCTAATTTTTGTCCTACGATCTTGATCAAATTATTTTTATGACGATAGATCATCTTGTCAGATTCAATATCAATAAAAGTTGGCTGCATAATTACTATTTGCCATAAACAAACAACTAGAAAAACGATCCCAACAAACAATAAATAAATGATTGGATTGTCTTTTTCTATTAAAAATATCACAACCGTTAACATCAAAACAATTAATAATTGTGGAATAATAAAATACTGAAAAAATTTAACTAACGAAAACCGATTAATTGCTTTACTATCCATTTTTATCACCCTTCTTTTATACCCTAACTAAATATTACTGATATTAGTAATAGAAACTAGTAGAAATAAGTAAAAAGAATGTAAAGAATTAATTAGTTATATTATTGTAAATCGATTTTTCCAATAAATTTCATATCATCGGGTATATCTGCAAAAACAGTTATTTTCTGATTAAAAAAAGGATGATTAAATTCTAATTTATAGCCATGCAACGCTACTCTATTAATCAATTTACTGTTAGTTCCATATAAAGGATCACTTAAAAGCGGATGATTAATAGAACTTAAATGAACTCTAATCTGGTGTTTACGACCGGTTTGTAGATCACATTTTACAACCGTATAATTACTTGGAAAACTTCTTTTTAAAACATGAACTTTAGTCACCGCTTTTTTACCATTATTACTAGTACGCATTCTATTTTGATGACGATCTTGACTAATTGGTTTATTAATTATTAGATCCTTTTTTACTATGCCATCAACAATTGCTAAATAAGTTCGTTTAATTTCTTTATTTGCCATCATTATATCTAACTTAGGTTGTAAAAAGGCACATTTACAAAACATAACCAAACCAGTAGTATCTTTATCTAAACGATGAATATGTCTAACTGGAATATATTGATTAGTTTCTAGATAATAATTAGCGACGTAATTACAAAGCGTATTTAAGCCATTTTTATCTTCTGGATAAATAGCAGTATTTATTGGTTTATTGACGATTAAAATAAAATCATCTTCATAAACAACCGTTAAAGGATATGATTGAAACTGATAGTCGATTCCCTGATCAAATGCTAAAACCTTTAATGAATCACCTTGTTTTAAAAGAGTATTACTAGTTACAAAATTGTTATTTAAAGCATATTGTTTATTTTGTTTTAATAAATGAATCGTTTTTCTTGATAAATGAAAATAATTGAAAAATTGTTCAATCGACATTCCTGCAAAATCATCATTAATTTCAATAATAAGATAATCACCTTTAATTTGATACTTCATAATGTTCCCTCTTTCAAAGCGTATTATAACATAATTTCCCAAAAGACCAATTAATATCGATATTGTAATACAGCTTGATAATATGATATAATGTTTCAAAGGAGGCCAAGAATATGAAGTGTCCTGTATGTAAAGATGTTACTTTATTAATGTCAGAAAAACATGGTGTTGAAATTGACTATTGTCCCGAGTGTCGTGGTATTTGGTTAGATCGTGGTGAATTAGAAAAAATTATTGAACGTTCAGGTAGTTATAAAAAATCAAAATCTGATTCTGATCATTATGATTCACACAAAGATTCTTCTGACAATAAACGCAAAAAGAAAAAAGGATTTAATCTTACAGATATTTTAGAAATATTTGAAGGCGAGTAATTAAAGCGGTTTACCCGCTTTTTTTATCACTAAAAAGACAGTTGTTTTCAACTGTCTTCTAACTTTTACTAATTATTTCTAAACCTACTTGAACTACCACCACTTGATCGAATAAACTAACTTCAATATAAGCAATTCGCTTATGACGATCAATCTTTTTTATTTTTCCTTCATATCCAACTAAAGGACCACTAATTATATTAACTTTATCACCAACAATATAGCCCTGAGACATTTCTACTAAGTGATTTTCTTTACCAAATTTCATTAAAAACCTAGCTTCTTCTTTTAAAATTGGACAAATAAACTCGCCATCATTTCCCAACACTTTAGTAAGATCGGGTACCAGTTTTAACTTATTGAACAATTCTTCAATATGATCTGTAATCATAAAAACGTAACCCTTAAACAATATCTCTTCTATTTCCCTCCAGGTTCCCTGTTTTTTGCGTAAACGAACACTACGAGGAATAAAACATTCTTGCAAAATATCCTTTGGAATCGATCTTTCGCAAGTATTTTTTATCTCGTCTTCTTTTCCACTTCTTACCTGAATTACATACCAGTTTTCACACATACTCATTCCTCCATTTGGGTATGCGCAATTAGTCAGCAAATACATGCCGACTAACGCTTCATTATTACAAATTATCTTTAATAATGCGACTTTGCGACAATTACCTTTAATAATTATGTTTTATACTTCTACTGTTTCTTTAGGCCTTTCAACTTCTTTAACTATTGGTGTTTTATTAGTTTTAACATTATAGTGATAAGTTGGAACCATTTTTTTAACTAATATGCGAATATCGTCTACTTCTTCATAGGCCTCTTCTTTTAACTCTTTTAAATCTTCAAAAAAACTCTCTTCATCCAATTCAATTGGTTTTCCAATATGAATCATATGATTGGGTGTATCCTGTAATCCTTCTTCTTCCATCAATAGCTCTTCATACAGCTTTTCTCCCGGTCTTAATCCGGTATAAACTATATCAATATCTACATCCGGTTCATATCCTGATAGCTTGATCAGGTTTCTTGCCATATCTGCTATCTTGACTGGTTCTCCCATGTCTAATACAAAGATCTCGCCACCTTTGGCATACGCTCCGGCCTGCAGTACCAGACTTACTGCTTCGGGTATCGTCATAAAGTATCTGATGATATCTGGATGCGTTACCGTTACCGGTCCTCCTTCTTTGAT
>NZ_NFLA01000069.1:0-10767 GCF_002160675.1 Erysipelatoclostridium sp. An15 | reverse complement strand
TTATTTGATTATGTAAACTGGTATAATAATATCAGGATACATGGTTCACTTGATTATAAAACACCTGTTGAATTTAGAATGTTCTCATAGAAATTGTCCAAAAAAGTGTTGACAATCCAATTTTTTCATTGTTCTTATAATCTTCAACTTCATAATATTCTTTAATATTCTCCATTTTTCATTTTGATACAGTAATAAAAGATTATCAAATATCAATAATGGTTCTAAAATCATAGAAGAACAGAATTATCTTACACCTTATCAACTGCTATTATTACATCGTTTAAAAGGTAAAAATTGTATATTAATATACTTTAACACTTATGATTTAAATACTATTTTTAATAAAAAATTTTAAGATAGTAAGATACTTGGGATTTTACTCAAATAAAAGTTTAAAAACATATGCCAAAATGGCAAGAATTAAATGTGAATCGTGCGGCTTTGAAGAAAATGCATATGAGGGGGTACTTGAAGAATTTCTAGAAATAGAATTATACAAAGGATTAAAACAAAGACAATACAGCTACCAATCTCTAGAATATAATAAGATCATGTTCAAGAAACTGTAATTTTTCTAGCACTTTTTAAGAACCTTATTTTAAAGATATCCATAAAGTTACATTTCTTCATAATATACTTAATGGTAAATCAAAATTCCTATTAAAAAAATAGACAGCTAGCTGTCTATTCATAAATTTCTAAAGATAAACCATCAAAATCAAAGAACAATGTCATTCTTTTGTAAATAAAGTTGTCATAACGAATGGATTCTGCAGCTATTTCTTTTTGATTTAGTTTTTTAAAGTTGCTTCAACATCATCAACATAAAATGTTAAACATCTAAATCCTCTAGCCTCCGGAAAGCTTTTGCATTATAGAGCATTTTTTATAATAAATAATTCTATTTCTTTTTCCCCACATTTTAAATCTATTTTTTAGTCTTTACGCTCTTGTCAATAATTTTCAAGGATTATTTCAAATCATAGTAAATCAACATAAGAATGTATTGCTCTTTGATAATCATTATTGATGATTACAATATGGTGTATTTTATTAAAATTTCTATTATTTCCAACCAAAATCTTTCAACAATTCATCAATATTTTGTTCAAATGTATTAAATGTTATTCCATGGCTTGCAAGTTTACTAGAATCTAAACGGAAATCACGGAAACGATCACTATAACGATCATGATTAGGAAGAATTAAACGATTGATAGCTTCTTGATTACAATTTAATTCCTTAGCAATATAACAAGCACTTTCATAAGTGGTCATTTCATTTTTATTACTTACATGATAAATACCTGCAGGTAAGTTACTAATGGCTTCGAATTGTTTTGCAAGATATTTTGCATATGTCATACCTCTTTTTTCATTACATGTAAATAATGTTGGTTCATTTTTAACTAATGCATTCATAACATTTTTTACAATATTTGGACTAGCTTTAATTCCTTCAAAAGAAAGTCCCATCATCCAAGAGTATCGTAAAATAACAGCATCAATACCTTGAGACTGAATATATTGTTCACATTCAATTTTATTTTGACCATATACAGTTACAGATTCAACGGGTTCATTTTCATCAAATGGACCAAGATTACTTTTACCGTTGAAAACTTGTTCAGTTGAACAGAAAATTAAACGTGCATTTTTTCTCTTACAAATATCAACAATTTCTTTTGTTGACTCAACATTTATTTTATGAGCTAATTCAGGTTGTTCTTCACAAACTGCTGTTGTTGCATTAGCTGCACTATGGAAACAAATATCAAAATCTTGTTTTTCAATAAATTCGCGAACATTTTGAGGATCAGCAAAATCACAGTCTTCTCTAACGATTCTAATCCAATTAAATTTGTCTTTGTTTTCACGATAAATATAGCTTGCTAAAAATCCATTAGCACCTGTTACTAAAATTGTTTTCATCTATTTTTCTCCTTTTTTGGTCGACTATATAATATATGAGCATTACTTACTATCCTAATTTCTTGGGCATTATAAGGCACAAATAAACTTCCATAGCCATCAATTTCAATAACTTCATCATTCCATTCAATTATACAAGTTTCTTTGTCTATATTTGTAATAATACAATAACATTGATCTGTTGTAATAAAAATATCTTTATCTATCCATAATTCATCAACCGTAAAGTATTGATTATCAGTTAATTGACGGTTCTTTTTGCAAGCTTTAAGATATGTTGGCTGTAAAGAAAAATCAGCAACATCAAATGATTCTTTTAAATGTAAAGGACGCGTATTCCCATTTTTGTCTTTACGCCCATAATCATAGAAACGATATGTTGTATTTGAATTGGTTCCAATTTCTAAAGCTAAAATATTTTTCCCCATTGCATGAATTAAACCATCAGGAATGATAAAGTAATCACCTTTATGAACTGGCCATTTTTGTAAATATTTTTCTAAATCTTGATTATGGAGAGCAGCTTCGATTTCTTTAGCATCATCAATTTTTACTCCAGCAACCAATGTTGCATCGTCACTAGCATCAAGTATATACCAAGTTTCAAACTTTCCAAAATCATAAGCGTGTTTTTTTGCATAATTGTCATCAGGATGAACTTGAATACTTAGTGCTTCTTGACTATCTAAATACGCCAAACGCAACATTTCATGCAAGGTATAGCCAGGACCTAAAATACCATCTGGATCTTTTTCAATAACTTCTAGTAAAGTTGTTTTTTCATCAAGATTAGTTATTTCATTACTGCCGTAAGAATGAGCAGACACTTCCCACCATGTTCCAATATTTTCAGGATGATTTCTTATTGTAGCTAGTCGATTACCTCCCCAAATAGTTTTATCTAAAATTGGTTTTAATAATAATGGTTTCATTTTTGTGCCTCTTTAAATTCTTCCAAAATTTTTAATGAAGAACTCGTTCCAATACGTTTAACTCCTAAATCAATCATTGCTTTTGCAGTTTGCCAATCACGAATTCCACCAGCCGCTTTGACTGCTACTTCTCCGGCAACTGTATCGATCATTAATTGAACATCTTCTAGTGTTGCTCCACCAGTACCAAATCCAGTACTTGTTTTAATAAAGTCTGGTTTTACTTCTTTCGCAATTAAAGATAATTGTTTAATTTCATCATTCGTTAAATAACAATTTTCAAAAACAACTTTACTTATTACATTTTTCTTTCTACAAATATCTACAATTTTTTCCATTTCATCTTTAATGAAATCCCAATCTTGCATTTTAGCCTTAGAAATGTTAATGACATAATCAATTTCATCTGCTCCTAAGTCAATGGCGTAATTTGTTTCAAATAATTTTGTTTCTAAACCACATTGACCAAGTGGAAAACCAATTGCTGCTCCTACATGAACTGAAGTACCTTTTAATTGTTCTTTACAAAATGGAACCCATTCAGTATTAATTGCCACCATAGCAGCACCCATTGTTTTAGCTTCTGTACATAACTTAATTAAATCATCGTTTATTGCATCTGCTTTTAAGCAAGTGTGATCAAAATAAGCAGCAACATCTTTTGCTGTTAATTCTTTCATATTAATTCCTCCTTTAACCGTCTTAAATATATCATTATGTAATATATATGTCAACATCATTGAAGAACCTTATATATTACATATATTCTATTATGTAATATAAATTGCATTTTAATCACTAATATGTTATTCTTCTAGAAGTAAGGAGGCATTTTATGAGTACATTATATTTACAAATAAAGGATGATCTTTTAAAAAAAATCAAATCTGGTGAATACAAACAAAACGAAACAATTCCAACTGAATTAGATTTAGCAAAACAATATCAGGTCAGTCGCCCTACTATTCGCCATGCAATTCAATTATTAGTTGATCTAGGTTATTTAGAAAAAAGAAAAAAACGTGGAACTATTGTTTGTAATCAAAAAATTGAACAAGACTTTACTAGATTTATTGCAAGTTTTGATTCTCAAATGCATCAAAAAGGTCTATCTACCCAAACTAAAGTCTTGTTATTTAAACAAGAAATTGCAAATGACGAAGTAAAAAAAGTTTTAGATTTAACGGAAAATAATTTAGTATACAAATTAGTTCGACTTCGCTACATTGATAATAAGCCTAATGTTTTAGTTACTACATATATTCCTTATCAACCCTTTAGTAGTTTTTCAAAAATTGATTTTTCTAATACTTCTTTATACGATTCCTTTAAAAAATTAGGTCGTCCAATTCATAAAGTTACCCGTCTATTAGAAGTTATTAGTAGTGATGAAACTACAGCTGATTTATTAAATATTAATAAAAATAGCCCAGTGTTTTATTTTCATTCATATGGAAAAGATAAAGATGATAAAACGATTGAGTATTCTATTTCAAAATATCGCGGTGATATAAATTCATTTTTATTTGATATTAGTAATACTAATTAAATATATTTTTAAAAAAGCAGATAAATAGAATTAGATAACAAATTATTTCTTGAATATAAACATTTAATGTAAACTAAAAATATTCAACTTTGTTATCAAGAAATCTTTAAATTAGTAAAGATGATAATATTATAAAAATCAAAGATAATACTTTAACTGCTCTTAATGTACAAATACGCACTGATATTCATCCTACTAATGCTAAAATTAATCTTATTTCTTAAAAAAGATGGCTTATTTGAATTTTGTCAAATACAAACTGCCTCAGTAATTATTGAAGATAATATTTAAGTTGTGTAATGGGCAATTATTTTACCAAGTGTCATAATAGTCAATAATATCAGACAATGTTTCATATTCTTCTACACATCCGATAGCTCACTAATTGAATTCAATCTTAAAGATAACCAATTAAAAACAGGCTTTTTTACTTAAAATACGTAGATTAGCGCCTAAACAAACATAAAATTTGAATATCCATTAAAAAAGCGCCGATTATATCAGCGCTTTTTTGAGATTTAAATTTATTCAACACCAATAAAAACCAAAATCTTATCTTTTTTATATCATAACAAAATTTTAAATAATATCCTTTTTTTTAATTATTTTTTATGATTTTTCTATTACACCTTTCAATGTTTTTATATGTTATAATGATTTTTGAACGTTAAATCAACGAAAAAATTTCATCTAACATTATAAGCCATATCTAACTTCTTGCACTTTGGTCAAATCATAAGTTCTCATTATCCTGATTTTCCAATGCATCAGCATTTTTTGTTGTGTATCTATTTTTTAATCTATTCTTTTTAATTTCATCACTTATTAAATCATTATAAAGAATATACTTACAAAATTTATCTTTTATTCAAATAATCGACTTTAATATTTGATATGCTATCGTTATTTCTTCTTATTGTTGTTTTTATATTAATCAAATATAGGATATGGATATTTTTTCTATATTTTAAGAAAAATCATTTTTACACAAGATATTATACGCTATCAATTTGTTTTAATGATGAATAAACTGTCATTATCATTGTATTTTTAAATTCAATGATAATTGTAAAACAACATCTTCAATTCCTTCTTCATTACTATCTCAAATCATACTCACAAAAGGTTTAGCAACAATAACCACATCAGCCCCTAAAGTAAGTTCTTTAAAAATATCAACAACTCTACAAATTGCACCATTAGTAAAGATCTTAACTTGCTCTTTGAACTAATCAGCAATTTCTTGTAAAACAGAAGCAGTTGAAAGACATCAATCAAGGATTCTACCACCATAATTGTGATTTGAACAAGCTTTTCCTATTACAAATTGGACATAATTTACAATAAGGACCTATCATATCTCTACTTTTCTTTAATTTCATTAATATTCTTTTTCTTTCACCTTTCCCTTAAAAAAAATATTAATCGATATTTTCGCCATTCGATTCACATACTTTTTTATACCAATAGAACGAATCCTTCTTACTTCTCGAAAAATCTCCAGTTCCATTATCATGTCTATCTACATATATAAATCCATATCTTTTTTTGAGTTGTCCTGTTCCTGCCGATACAATATCAATTGCTCCCCATGAAGTGTATCCTATTAAGTTAACACCATTATCCACAGCTTTTTTCATAGCTTGGATATGTTGTTTAAAATAATCTATACGATAATAATCATGAATACTCCCATCTTCTTCAACTCGATCTACAGCACCTAAACCATTTTCTACGATCATTAATGGTGTATGAGGATAACGACTTGATAATTTGTTTAAATTATAAAGTAAACCATCTGGATCAATTTGCCATCCCCATTCAGAAGCTTTTAAATATGGATTTTTTGCACCACCTACTAAATTGCCACCAATTTTTTCAACATGAGGATCAGTAGAAACACAGTTCGAAATGTAAAATGAAAAAGTATGTATATCCACAGTTCCATTTTTTAATATTTCTAAATCCCCATCTAAAATATAAGAGGTATCAATATTATGTTTTCTTAAATAAGCCCATGCATAAGGTGGATATTCTCCATTAATTTGAATATCTGCACAAAAATCATTAAATAGACTATCTTTTTCTTGCCAGGCTAGAATATCTTTAGGATTACATGTATGTGGATACCATACAATATGACTGCACATATCTCCAATAATAAATTCAGGATTAATTTTATGTCCCAATTGGACAGCAAGTGCACTCGCAACAAATTCATGATGTAAGGCCTGAAATCTTTCTTGGGGATTATCATGTAATTGTTCAAACTCACACGGTTCAATCCTTGAAAGATCTTCTTTTGTCATATATCCTAATCCCATTAAAGAAGCAAGTGCATCTCCCATAATCCCAGCATTGATCTCATTAAAAGTAAGCCAATATTTTACTTTATCTTTATATCTTCTAAAACATGTTTCTACATATTTCAAATAAAAGTCTATCATTTTTCTAGAATAGAATCCTTGGTAATTTTTTACTAAATTCCATGGTATTTCATAATGTGATAATGTGACCAGTGGCTCAATATGATATTTTTTACATTCATCAAAAATTGCATCATAAAACTTTAAGCCTTCTTCATTTGGTTCTTCATCATCTCCATTCGGATAAATTCTGGCCCAATTAATCGATAATCTAAAAACATTCCATCCCATTTCTGCAAAAAGTTTAATATCATCTAATACTCTATGATATCCATCTACAGCCTCATGTGAAGGATAAAAAGCACCTTCTATTTTTATCGGACAAAATGTCCTAGGTTTTGTAGCACTTCCACCTAAAAGCATATCCGAACACGAAAGACCTTTTCCTCCTTCTAAATAACCGCCTTCATATTGATTGGCAGCAACTGCTCCTCCCCATAAAAAACCTTCTTTAAATTTCATTACTTTTCTCCTTACTCATTTCAGTCATATAAATATCAAAAACATAACTCGCATTATTAAGTAAATTTTTATAGCCTAATTCATAATTTCCTTCTTTAACTGCTTTTAAAGTTAATTTATTATATTCTAGCATTTTGCTCATATCCAGATGTTTAGCATATAAATGAAGTTCAGGTATATTAATAAACCCATGCTCTTTGAGTGATAAATAATCTGGAAAATGATCATCCAAAGAATCAATTAACGTTTTATGGAAATTGTTATCAAAATTATATTTTTCCTTAAAAGAACTTTCTCTTTTTAAACCTTCATCCATATTTTTAATACATTCTTCTAATTTTTTTATAAAAGGATTATTCGAATCAATTTTATATTTTTCAATCAAGCAAGCTACACAGTAACTTTCTAAACAGATAGATAAATGATATCTTTGTTTCATTTCTTCTTCAGTAAGTTTATGAAGACAAAAACCGCGACTCGGTAAAATGTCAACGTGATGTTCGTCACTTAATCTTTGAAGTGCATCTCGAAGTGGCGTACGAGAAATATTTAAATCTTTGGCAATCTTAGTAACTGAATATATTTTATTGGCCTGGATCTGACCTGACCAAATCATATTTATTAACGCATTATATGCATCATCTTTTAGCATCGTACTCTCCTTTCCTTTTTCAAAATAATATCATATCTGTATTTAATAGAAAAGGTGTCAGCATAACTGACACTTTCTTAAATATTATTTATATGTATCCCAAGATTTTTCTACTTCATATCCTTCTTCTTTAAGTTTTTCACGAAGTTCATCAATATGAGATTCATCTGAATCACCATAAATTGTAATACTATCTAAAATATCATCAATTTCTTTCATCTCTTCATCAGTTAGAACAATATTTGCCGTTTTTAAATTTTCATCCAAAAATTTTTCCTGATACATACCTGGAATAGGCACTAAACGATCAAATTTATGCATTAACCAGGCTAAAGCAATTTGTGCATAAGTTGCATTTTTCTTTTGAGAATATTTTTCCAGCATTTCTAAGATAGGCTGATTCTTTTTAATATTTTCATCAGTAAACCATGTAATTGTTCTTTTCGCATCGTCATGTTTATAAGTTTGTCCTGGTTTAATAGTACCTGTTAAAAATCCTACAGCCAATGGCATATATGGGGTAAAACCAATACCTAATTCTTCACACGCTCTTAACACCCCATCAGTTTCAGGAGTTCTTACCATCATTGAATATTCATTTTGAATAACTGAAAGCGGACAAATAGCATGTGCTTCACGAATTTGCGCTTCAGTTGCTCTAGACATAGCCCATCCACGGATTTTTCCTTTTTCAATTAAACCTTTCATTGCTTCAGCACATTCAGCAAGTGAAACTGTTTCAGGAACTCTATGAAACATATAAATATCAACATAATCTGTATCTAATCTTTTTAATGACTCATCTAATCTTGCTTCAATTTGTTCAGCGACTGTTCCTTTACCTGGAATATCAATTGGATTGACTTCAGGATTTAACTTAGTTAAAATAACTACCTCGTTTCTAATAGGTTTTAGAGCTTCCCCAACTAAAATTTCATTATGACCTGCAGCATAAACATCTGCTGTATCATATAAAGTTACTCCCATTTCATGAGCCTTTCTCATCAAAGTAATAATTTCGTTTCTTGGAATTGGATCACCATGTGCGTGAGAAAAACCCATACATCCCATTCCAATTTCTCCAACTTTAATGTTTCCTAACATTCTTGTTTTCATAAGCTGTTCTCCTTTTCAAATAATAAAATTATTTAGTTTTATTTTATATGAACAAAAAATAAATTTTGTTTATACCTCTAAATCAGTTCTAAACATCAAGACCTGTTAAATAAATATCTAGAAACTTTTCATCATCAAATTTAAATTTGAAAAAATCACTGCTTGGTGCTTTCTTAATTACTTCAATATCTCCTGTTCTAGAAAAGAAACATCTACATGTTCCCGTAAAGGAACAACTAAAATAGAATGATAATTTTCTTGAATCATAACTTTTAGTAAGACTCAATTTCTACACAATACCCCTTGAGCACTTGTTTCTCCATTATAAGAAGAAAATAACTCATCAAATTGATAAACAGGTAGAATTAATTCTTTATTCCACTACAACAGTATTAGAATTTCTTTTCTTGATTCCTTTTAACCAAGAATAAGGCTATCTTCACCAATAATGATTTCTAATGTATCACCCATTCTCTCTTGAATAAAATGATTGCAATCAAAATTAATTCTACTTAATAAATCCTTTGCTTTTTTACTTATTCAATTCTAAGTTGTGTTAATAGAAAATCACAACTTCTTTACATTTTACGATGTACATTAAATATAAATGTTTACTCATGGTTTTCTGCTATTTTAGTGCATACCCAAACAATAATGAATTTTATTTAAACCATACATACCGGTATACCGGTATGTATGGTTTAAGAATATCTCAACTTATTAAAAATGTCAATATTATTGGTGGATTTTTTCGTAAATAAAAAGTTAAATTAGTATTATTCTCGCAATAATGATATTTCAAGTACACAATATGTGATAGCATGCTATTACACAAATCTAATTATTGATGATCTCATTTTGATATATATTTCTATAATGAAGAAAAGATTTTTTTGCTACTTCGAAACAACCCCGCCTTACTATCTTTGATGGAACTTCTTATCGCAAATTTTGATAATCTTGTATATTCAGTAATTTCTTTACTATATTTAGATTTATTTTTAATGATAGATTTGTTAAAGACATCATTTTTATTTCATTAACAATTTCTTTTTTAAATCAAGCTAATCAGTCTTTTAATTCAATATTATTCATAATATCCCATCTTGGATGTATTTTTGAATTTATTATAATACACGAATTATTTTTTTCATATAAGAGTAATGTTGCCTTGCCGTAAAATTTATATTATACCCAAATTATTCATGAAAGCAAATTTGTGATGAAAAACTTATAAATCATGTCTATTTTCTAGCTTAAAAAATGTTATCCACCGTAAAATTGTGAATAACCGTAGCTAAAAAAGTGTAGTTTTTCAACTACTTTCAATAAACTATGGATTTTATGTTTTAATTCTGCAGTTTTTGATAGTATTTTAAGAATTTCTTCTTATATCTATATGCACTGCTAAATGACAATATGATTCTTCTTGCATGTCGTATGACCTTTACTGCTATCTTTTGATACTTGTTTCTAAATGTATTCATTCGTATCTTCTGATCTTTGCCTTCTAATACAAGAATCCTAAATAGATGATAGAAGTTATAACACAGTGATGATATCATGAACTGGAAACAGTGTTAATAGTAAAATAAAGATAACCAAAAAGGTTGGTATAATAATTACCAGTTTCGGCAATGAAAAACTATCCTAAGGTTATCTTTTTTGATAGAATCTTCTGTATTCAAATACAGG
>NZ_NFLA01000068.1:0-10937 GCF_002160675.1 Erysipelatoclostridium sp. An15 | reverse complement strand
TTATTCATATTTATTTAATATCACAGGTCCATCTTATCGAATCAAAGATAAATTAAATCCTAAAAAAACTGAGAACACTTAATTGCAACAAATTGGTCAAATTATCTTGACTTTTATAAGACAGCGAGGTCTAACCCATATGGTATCCGTTTATACTTTTAGTTTTAAATAAATAACGATATTAGAAAAGAAGTAATTACTATTGTTGTTAAACAATAGCGATTACTTCTTTTTTGTTTTAAGAAAGCGAAGTGATAGAAAACATAAAAATTAAAAAAATTTAATTCGGGAGGGAGTATATGGAGTTAGATGAAAAAAAGATGTGTGAAGCAGTAGAACCTATTTTAGAGTATCTCTCAATCACATTAAGATCAGAGCGATTCAAATATCAAATTGAGGGATATGGTGAAAATTTCACTATTGAACTAAATCCGTTAGATAACGAGTTAGATATTACATTAAATTCGTCATCATTGGTTAAATTCGATAGTAGTAAATCTTCAATTGATTCTACTTCATATGAAAGAAGATTACACAAATTAATAGAGCAAAGTCGAATTGAGTATATGAGAATTAATATGCTATTAGGAAATATTAATAAACTTCAATATAAACAAAAATACATTTTGATTTATGGTGCGTTATTAAAAAAAAGTATAGGAAGTATTTGTAAAAAATTAAACATTAGCAATTCTTCCTATTATCGATTGTTACACATTGCAAAATTTAACTTAGCTCTACTGCTACCCGAAACATATCAGTTAAAGAAAAGTGAAAAAAAGGAGTAAGAGTATGAACGTTATTAGTATTGTAAACATGAAAGGTGGAGTAACTAAAACCACAACTGCTACTTCTGTAGCAAAAGGTCTAGTAGATAAAGGATATAAGGTTCTTCTAATTGATGCAGATCCTCAAGCAAATGCAACAGATATAGTTGGGAAAATAGGAAATGAACTTACTGAAAAATTTATTAAAGAGTTTACCGATGAAAATATTAAGAACCAGCAAGATTTTTTTAAAAAATTAAATGAATGTCTATATGAAGATTATGAGATTAACAGCAATCTTAAAGATGTTTTTAAAAATCCAGAGGATATTAACAGAATTATAAGACATTCTGATATAGAAAATCTTGATTATATACCCGCTGCATTATCGTTAACTGAAACAAAGATAAAAACTGTTCTTTGTTTAGATATAGATAATAAACATATTCTTAACGAAGCGTTTAGCCATATAGAAGATAAATACGATTACTGCATTATAGATAATGCCCCTGATGATTCAATCATTCTTACAAATGTTATTAATGTATCCAATTTAGTGATTGTACCTATTAAGTGCGACAAAGGATCATTAAAAGGATTGATCGTAACAATTAATAAACTATCAAGATTACAAAAAGAAGCAATACGTTTAAAAATGGACATGAATTTTGATTTAAAAATTCTAATGACAATGATGAATAAAAATAAAATTGATTCAAGTATTTTGCAGTTATTTGAAAAATATTGTGGAGATATGCTACTCAATACAAAAATCAGATATCGTGCTAAACCAGCCAGTGAATCTTCAATTAACAATCAATACTTAATTGATTCTAAATTAAATATTGGTTGGGAGCTAAAAAAATTAACCAATGAAATAGAGGAATATTTTAATGATTAGAATAGAAATTTTGATTCCTTTTATCGATCACGAACATACTTATCAATCAGCTAAGGTACGATTAGAAACTATTAAAAAAATCATATCAACATCTGGCTTTTATGAAATTAAAAAAATACAGATTCATGAGATAAACTCAATAGATTTAAAGACAATCGTTAAAGTAAAAATAAGTAACACAAGCGAGCCATATGTATATGAATTATTAGATGTAGCTAATAAAGTATTCAACACTAATGAAAAGATTTTCTTTTATTACTATACATTGAGAGGTTTTTCGAGTACTGAACTACAAAACGGTATCAATGAAGAAAATGTAATCATTAATAATGTTTCGAGAATTAAGGATTCAATATTAAAAAAATTAAAGTATTCAATTCAAAACATAATTATATACAAGAATGAAATTATATATCAGGAGGACAATTATGATTGATTTTAATTTAGAAGAATATGATGAAAGCTCTGATGAAATTATAAATGAGATAAATCGCATGAAAAAAACCGACACAATTTCTATAAAAGATATAATTTTAAATCCTCTAAACCCAGAAATCGATAGTGATGAAGATATAAGAGAATTTGCAGATAAATTATATCACTCTAAAGATGGTGTTATTGAAAGCATAACTGTTTATAAAACAGATAATGGAAAATATATGCTATTAAGCGGTCATAAACGTATCAAGGCTTGTAGATACAATATAGAGCATGAATATGAATTAGATGGTTCAGGCAATATACAAAAAGTTGTATTTGCAAATATTTTAGATAAACCTGCAAACATAAAGGATGAAATGAATATGATCCTCGATTTTAACGATTATAGACGTTTAGATACGTTTGAAGCAAAATACAAGCTATTTCTCCCCTACTATCAAGTAGTAGCAATAATGATCAAGCAAAATGAATTTAAAGGAAGAATTAGAGAATATATAGCTAAAAGAAGTGGCATGGGATTAAAAGTTGTTGGCGAATGTATAAAGAAGTTAAAAGATGATGTACTAAAGCAACTGCTAGTATTTCAAAAAGAAGTAAATAAAGGAAATATGCAATTAAGTGATAAAAAAGATTTTCTAATTAAAACAACTAATTTACCAGCAGAAACAATAGAAATAGTATTAACAAAATTAAAAGATGATATAGAAATTATCAAAAAAGATGAAGAAAAACAACTAGAAAAAGAAAAAATGAAAAGACAATACAAATACATCTCTGATGATTTATGCAAATATCTGGATACAAAATGTGTGATAAGTCCAAATAATAAAATAACAATTAATTGTGGATCAATAGAACAATTAAATCAAGTTTTAAAGAAGATAGGACTAAAATACGATGAATAATGAATGGATCACTTTATCAACATCAGAGAAACAGCAAGCATTATTAATCATTATTTTTCTAATAGGTATGCTATTCATAGTTTCTGTATCAATACTGTTTTATATAAAAGGTATCAATAAATTATCAAAAAAAATCGGAAAAAAACATAAAAACTTAATAAATGAAAAAAAAGGCGATTTTATCGATAAAAATCAAAAAAAAAAACATTAAAGCAGCGCAAGGAGGTCATTCGATGATTACTTATAATGAATATATTTCCTACCATACTCTTAATAACCGTGAGGAAGTATTAGCATGGATAAAAAAGGATAACACAATTTATTCTAACAATGATAATTATTTAAGCATTGTTGAACATTTACTTAATCATAAAGAACAAACTAAAAGAGATTACCAACCCAGAGGTAATAAACAAAGTTATAACAATATCTATGCCCACCGTATTGAAGTTATGTTACCAAAAAGCATAACTAACAATGAGTTACCCGACTTTATATCCACATATATGTCTGCAATTGATAGTTTATATAAAAGCAATAGATATCTTTATATGTATAGAACATATAAACAAGGTACTGGATTATATGCCGATATTGTCTGTTTTACACGTAAATTTTATAAAAGAAAACAAAAGAAACTAATGGTCTGGGATCAAGATTATTACTGGAATCCACTGACAAAAAGAAGATGTAAAAAACATAATCAACATGCTCAATTATTACATAAAAAAGGTGATTTGAAATTAGATAGCAACGGTAATAAACAATATACAAGTTACTATGTATCATTAAAAGAATCGCAAATATTTAAGTATAAATCATTTAAACGATTCATTAATCGCCTTAAAAAAGCAATTAAATATACAAAACAATTATTATATCGAGATTATTATAATTCTCAAATTAAATATTTTTCTTATATTACCATAGATAAAAATATTTCGATTTTAAGAAAAAGAAAAATAGAAATTAAAAATAATCTAATAAAGAGAATAAATATATCTATCTATAAATATCAAACAGATTTAATCAATGGATATTTTTATGATGAAGTAGAAAAAGAATTTCATAAAGTAATATTCAAAATAGACAAGTTATTACATGATACGACTTTCAAAGATACAGATACTAATTCAAATGTATACTTAGGTTTCAAACAATCATTTGCTTCATTAAATAATAATATCGATATTTTAGAAGAAAATATAAATTATCTTTTAAATAACTGGTGGGAGAATCATATATATATCCCCTACTTTCATGAAATTACAAGAGGTGATAAATATGTTTTGTCAAATTAATTTAAACATAAACAATAATTCAAAGAAAATTCTTTCCATCATTACAAATGATGAAATAAGAAATATAGATCGTGGTGAAGGATTAATAGATATATTGATAAACAATAATTATACACTATCTGAAATCATAGACTGTTTACATATGAATGATAACTATAATCTAGACAATATTGATATTAATATCTCTCCAGAAAGAGTAATAAATTTTACAAATAAATGACGGTGATGATATGAAGAAATTTAACGATTTAACTATTTCTATTTTTAATTATTTTATTATCTATCTTTTTTTAGAAAGCTTTATTTTAGCTTTAGTTCCTAATAAATATATTGAAATAACAAGATTTTTTTCGACACTAATAGTTTTTATTATAAGCATATATGCCTCTAGAAACTATTTTAAAACGACGTTTTTGAAAAATTGTATTGAATGTTTAGAAAAATCAATTTCTTTAGGATTTTATACATTTTTATTGGTATTTCTAAATCTAACATTAAGTAGTATTCAAAGAACTGTATTCAATGCTGATTTAACATCAGTAAATAATAATCAAATTGTACAAGCAGCATTAAATAATCCAATACTTATTGGAATTATAATAATAATTTTTTTACCAGTTATAGAAGAATTACTGTTCAAATATCAGTTATTCAAAAACACAGCATTTTTAAACAATCATTGGATATTAAAAACAATCGTATTAGGTATCATTTTTGCCAGTATGCACTGCTTTACAGAAATAATTTCATTAGATTATTATGCTTTGATTAGCTTTGCAAATTATTTCTTGTTCTATTTTATAACGAATATTATATATAGAAAATCTGACAATCTAATGATGCCTATAACGATCCATTGTTTATATAACACAATTAGCTACATATTAATTTTTTAAAAGGAGAACAAACATGAAAATATTTGAATTAATTAAAAATAATAAAAAATATAAACTGGTCACAATTGTCACAATAGTATTAATCATAGCAATTGCTTCAATTGGTATTTATGCATTGAATAACAACAAACCCGAATTCAAACTAATTAATAATAACGTAATAAAAATCGAATACGGAAATAATTATACTATCAAACCAATTGATCTGATTGATACTTCTAAATATTCAGAAAATCAAATTAAAGACTTAAAAGAAAAAATTACAGTTGATAGTAATATAAAAAACGAGAATGAAAAATCATATCCTGCCATAGGGAATTATTTTATTAAGCTAGTATATGATAATAAAACACTAACAAAAAAATTAACTGTCGAAGATACCACAGCTCCAACAATAACTACTGAATATTCTAGTATCGATATCGTGCAAGGAACTGATTTATCTACCTATGATTTTCAATCATTATTTATTATAAATGATTTATCCCAATATACTTTCAATGCAGATTTTTCAACTATTGATAGTAATACTACTGGTACATACAGTCTAAAAGCTACTGCATTAGACAACAGTAATAACAAAAATGAAATTGAATTAGCAATAAATATTACACCACTTCCTAACGAAAATCAGGAATTAGTAACCGAAACAGTTACTAACGAAGATGGGACAAAAAGCATAAGAAATACTTTAAAAGAAAAAACAGTTTCTAAAAATACAGATAAAAAAAATTCTAGTGATAAATCTACGTCTAATAAGAATAATTCAAATAATAGTAGTAACTCTACCAATAATTCTAATCAAAGTTTCGTTGCAAACATGTCTATTAGTAAGCAATGCAACCAAGCAATTATTGTAGTTGGAGATGGTGGTAGCTATGCAACTTTATCATTGCACACAAAAATAAATGGAGTATGGACTCAACAACTAAGCTGTAGTGCAAGAGTAGGACGAAATGGGATCACATCAAATAAAAGAGAGGGAGATGGAAAAACTCCTAGTGGTATTTATTCATTTGGTCAAGCATTTGGAACAGCTGGTAATCCAGGTACTTCTAGAAGCTGGTTGCAAGTAAATAATAATCATTATTGGGTCGATGACAGTAATAGCCCATATTATAACAAATTAGTAGATGCCAGCCAGACTGGTATTCAATGGAATAGCGCTGAACATTTAGCTAGTTATCCAACTGCATATAAATATGCAATTGCAGTAAATTATAACACTGCATGTACTCCTAATGCTGGATCTGCAATATTCTTGCATTGCAGTACTGGAGGTTCTACTGCTGGTTGCATTAGTGTTTCACAAACAAACATGATTAGAATATTACAATCATTGCAAAGCGATACTTTGATTGGAATTTATAGTAATTCAAATAGTTTATATTAAATAAAAAGATACCGCCCAAATTAATAAAGCAATAGAGCAATGTTCTCGGCGGGTTGATATATACATGAAGGTGGTTCCCCTTTCTCGTTCTCACACCACCTTCATATAGATAAGAAGGTGAAAATAATGTTAGGGTTTATTATAAAAAATGAAGATGATTTGATTAAAAAAATCAGCAATGGTTTGTTACAGAAAGAAATATATGATTATCTTGATGAAATTACAATTAATGATGACCTGTATGAATATTTTGAAGCTGAAATTAACAATATATATTACAGTTATGAAGATATTGAAACTCCTACCGATTCAATAAGCTTAACTTTAAATATCCTCATAAAAAATGTATATGAAAGATTTTTAGAAGAAAAAGAATTGGAAAGACAATATGAAAATTCTTATGAGATAGATTTATAGATCAGGTTCGAAAGGAGTGTATAAAAATGAAAGCTATTATATATTGCAGTATTTCTAATCCAAAAGATATTAAATTATTAGATTATCAAGAAACAGTATTAAAAAACATATTAATTAGCAAACATATCAAAATCGATTTAGTAGTAAAAGAAATAAAAGATGGTTCAAAATCATCTTATGAATTTGATAGTGTAATAAACAGAATAAAGCACAGTAAAGTAAATTATTTAGCAATATATGATACTACAAGAATTACTACTAATAAAGAAAAATTTATAGAGTTTGAAATGCTATGTAATATGCATAATGTTCAAATACTAAAATACAAATAAAGAAGGTTTAAAAATGAATAATGAATTCAAAAAGATAGTATTACAAGAAGATATAGCTTATTTAATTGATTGTCTTAACAGAACACTCAATGAAAAAAATTATCAAATTAATGATGATCATTTAATTCTTTTAAAAAAAATAAAGAATCTAAAAAAAGAGATATCAGAAAGCTAAGATCGGAGTGATTATGATGAATATAAACTGTTTTAGAACAAAAGAAGATTCTATTACTTATGTTGAAGAACTTAAAAGAAAACATATACGATTTATTTATATGATTAAAACAACAAAAAGTTTTGGAAGATATTATGTTGTTTACTGTATAACGAATAAACTATATATGGTTTAGCATTACATACAAGAAATTAATTGAGTAATAATATCTGAATTTATAGGAGGAAATAAAATATGAAATGGACATTAATAAAAATATATTCTAATGGGTATGCATTATGGATCAATGAAAATGGTATTCGAGAATGTTTTTATATAGGAATTGATCCCAATGAAAGCAATGATTAAAAATACACATGATTAAAACCATATACTAAGAGAGAGGAGTAATATAATGTACGTTATTGGTTACTGTGATGGAATATATGCTGGAACATATGATAATGCTAATGGAACTTATCTCTATTCCAGCAATTCTTCAAACAAGAAAGAACCCAAAATATTTAAAACCTTAAAGGGAGTTACGAATCATATCAGCAATCTAAAAAAGAAAATTCCATATCCTGACACATACAACTTTAAAATAAAAGAATGGACAGATAAAGATTATGAAAAATATTTAAATTCTATTGGAATTGACTTATTAGAAACTAAAATAAAACAATTAAAAAATGAAAAAGAGAAATATTGGAAAAAAGTTTTTAAAAAAGTAAAAGGTGAAATCGAAGTAATTAGAATAGAGATTGAAGATAATATTGGAATCGTTACATATTATATGCCATATTCGACCTATGAACATGAATTCTTTTTTCAAGCAGATTTAGATACAGATAAGGTAATAAGTGCATTTTGTGATGCAGTTAATCAAGAAGCAGAAAATATGATCCAAACAATAAGAGATTGTTCAAAGGATTTAAAGAATTTATTTTAAAGATAATCTTAAATCAAAAACGGAGGAATAAAGTGAAGAACATTGAAAGATTAAGAAGTTTTGATATTGATTTTGATTTTCTTGAAAGTAATTTTGCTGGTTCATATTGTATGAATTAAACAAATGATAGAGAGTTGATTATATGATTAAAGAGCAATATGAAAAGGCATTAGGTAGAATTATTAATGATGATTATTATTTTCCCAACGATATTTATGATGAAGATAAAGCAAGTGCGTTTGAAAAAGATGTTGATATGTTAGAACATCTTATTGAAACACATTTTAAACTTGTTGAAAAATACAATGATCTTTATGACAGACATATAAAACAGGCTGAAAAGCTCGTTAATGAACATAAAGATTTAAAATTAAAATACTCTAAAATACTTGATGATGTACATGATTATAGACATGAAACACACCTAATGAAAATGACAATAAGAAATTTATGTGTGCATTTTAATTGTAAAAACGAAGAAGAACTTAAGAACATTTATTTGTGCAAACCATATAAAGCTGAAGATTTAAAGGTAGGTATGTATATATGGGATGAAAATCCTGATTTTGAAGAATTCAGAATTTTTAAAATTGAAAAAATACTAACCGAAAAAGATTGTGAGTATTTATATAAAGATAGAAATAAAAAAATATTTATTGATAACATGACTAATCATGCTAGAGAATTTGAAGAAGATCGGTTTTTTCCATTAACAAAAGGAATGCATGTGAATTTAAAGGGTATTACAAAATAAATGATTAAAGGTGGAACTTGTTCCACCTTTAGAAAGGAATTGATAAATAATGTCAACAAAAACAACAAAATGGAGAAAAAATGAATTTCAATATTTACAAGAAATGATGTATAGAAAGCAAATAAAAGAAAAAATAGATTTGTATAACAGGTATTCAGATGTACTAGATTTCAAAGATAAAAACGAATTAAAAAGGCTAAGAAAAATCCAGAAATCATTTTTGATAATAGGCAAAACAAGTCAATCAAAGTAATTCTTTTGACATTAAGAAAATTTTTGAATTTTTAATAAGCTGCTTTTTTATAGAATCATCATATTTCTTTAAAAAAATACTATAAAATTCATTAATTATATAATGAAACACATAGCTAAAATCATTACAATAACAAGATCTTGGTATCTGACTATAAGGTAAATAATAAATATCAAAAACTCTGTTTTCATATAAAAATTTTTCAAAAGTATGATTACCATCAATAATAGTAAATCTACAATCTATTGTGTTGAAATCAGTAACAATAATTTTTGAATTATAGTTTATTTTTGGATTAAAATCAATAGGATACTCATGATAAACCATACTAAAATCAATCTCATTACTTTTATATGATTCAAGTTGAATTTGATTATTTTCTATAAGTTGAAGAAGTTGAGGAATATTAAAATCAATATGGTATAAACCAAAAAAACCTAGATCATAGTCTTGTGTATATGGTGTTGTTGCTTCAAATAAAGCTTGATATGTTAATTGCTCATTGACTGCAATATTTTTAAAAATTTTCTTGATTATTTTAAAATATCTATATGTATAAATGTGTTTGTTTCTATTATATGTATCGTCTATATAATTCAATAATAATTTTTTGTCCATAACAACTGGCATATTAAAATCACCTTTCTATTGTTTGATTATCTTTATATCACAAATATATCATAAAACAATTATAACAGATAATAATCTATCAATAAAGTAATGGATTGAGAGAGGAGGATTTTTTTGAATGTAGAAATTTTAAAAAACAAAATGAAAGAAAAAAATATAAGTATATATCGTCTATCTAAGATTACTGGATTGAATGATACAGGTATAGGTAGAATAATTGGTGAAAAGAAAAAAAATCCACAGATAGAAACTATTGTCAAAATAGCATATGCGCTAGATTTAACAAATGATGAATTTATCAAATTATGTGGGTATAAAAGTGATGAGAATGAATAGATATGGAATTTATTCTATGCTAGAAAGGAACCATAAATCATGAATAATAATCTATTGATAACAAAATAAAATCTAATAACTGGACAACTTATCGATTAGCTAAACAAATGAATTTAGAACAAAATCGTATAGAAAAAGTTGTGAATGGAAAGGTCAAAGATCCAAGAATATCAACTGTTGTAAAAATAGCAAAAGCGCTAAATCTAACAGATGATGAATTTATCGAATTATGTGGGTATAAAAGTCATAAACAAGATTAAAGGTGGAACAAGTTCCATCTTTGGAAAGGAATTGATAAATAATGTCAATAAAAACAACAAAATGGAGAAAAAATGAATATTTGTGAAATATTAAATAAAGCAATAATTAAAGATTAATAAATAATTTATAAAAAATACTGAATTGTAGCTAGAATAAAAAAATCATATACAATATTTTTAATATTTAAATTCATAACTATCACCAATTTTGTATTTTTTTATTCTAGCTACAATTCAGTATTTTT
>NZ_NFLA01000067.1:0-11205 GCF_002160675.1 Erysipelatoclostridium sp. An15 | reverse complement strand
AATTATGACGATAGATGAGGTTGTTGATAGGGCTATGGCTTTTATAGAAAAGGATCAATTTTCAGAAAAATGGATATATACATCTAAATTATTCTACAAAAATAAGTTACTTCCATTATTTACTGATAAAAAGGAATTTGATTCTAAAATCATTATTCATCTTATTGATGAGTATACATCTATGTATGAAAACTCTCAATTATCTCGCTCCACATTTAATTCGAGAATAAGATGGCTCAGGATATTGTTGGATATTTCTAAAGGATTAGAGCCGAAGAGTCATTATAGACGAAAATCCCTATATAAATATAATCCCAGTGAAGAAAATCTTTTAATGATTGAAAAAATTTGTACATTTGCTCAATCATCTTCGATCAATGTTAGCCAATATATTATTGCTTCTTTAAGAAAGTTTTTTTGCTATTTGGAAGAAAAGAATATCGTATTAGAATCTTTAACTGATGAAATAATAATTCAGATCATTTTTGATTATAAGCAGACGCACAAAGATATCAGATATTTTATTAAAGCTTTGGATCTGATTACCAGATATCTTAAATCCTGTGAAATAGCTCACTTAAATTTAAATCTTGAACATATAAAAGCTAGAAGAAACGAAAGTTTAATTGAACCTTTTGATCCTGACCAGATTTCTAAATTGATCGAATATGCTTTGAATCTTAATAGTGCTAGCGGTTCACGCTTTGCTGCTTTTGTTGGCTTGACTGCTTTTACAGGCATAAGAGGATGCGATGCTGTTAATTTAAAATTTCAGAATATTGACTGGGATAGACAACTCCTGATGTTTACACAATTAAAAACTAAAATTCCTGTGGTTTTACCAATTCCCAATAAAGCTCTAAACCTGTTAGGAAAATATATCATCAATTATCGAAAAAAACCTATTAATTCACAGGATAATGATTATATTTTTATGACCTTGACATCACCTATTCGCCTTATGAAGAATCATGCTACTATAACTAAACAAATTCAAGATTATTCAAAAAAAATCTTGAATGTAGAAGTGAAAAAATATCAAGGACTTCATTCCATAAGGAGAATGTTTGCAACCAAGCTCGTAAACAGTAATGTTGATTCTAAAACTGCTTCTCAGATGCTGGGACATACTTCCTTTTCTAGTGATGATCGCTATATGTCCTATGATAGATTTAAAGTGATGAAATGTGCCTTGGATTTTCAAAAAATTCAAATTGAAGGAGGTGTCTATTTTGAAGACAAACAAGATGATCCTTGATGATTTTGAATTATTCATTAAATTTCGAATAGGTACAGGATATGCAGGCTATGCTATGAATTATGCAAAAAGATATGCTCAATTTCTTTATTCAAACTATGGGAACGAGGAGGAAGTTACCGAAGAAATGCTACAAGAATACTTGAAACTTCACCCTCATAATAATCATAACACATATGCAAATGCTATTGCTGAAATACGTACATTTTCTAAATACATCAATCAAACAGGACGTAAAGCTTATATTCCTGATAAAGATTATACTTATTGGAAAAAAAGGACTGAATTCATACCCTATCTTTTAAATGATAAGGAGCTTAAGATGTTCTTCGATCATCTTGATTCCTATAGTGATAAAGATCTGTATGAACGAAGAGCTAATAGAAAAGTTGTTTTTCCAATTTTATACAGAATGATGTATTGTTGTGGTATGAGACCTCAGGAAGTATTGAATCTGAAGACTATCGATGTTGATCTTGCTTTTGGCGATATTTATATAAGAAAAACAAAATCATATAGAGACAGGCATATCATCATGTCTTCAGATATGCTTGATCTTTGTCATCGTTATATGAATCTCCACGTATCGCTATATCATGATTATTTTTTTGATAAGCCAGATGGAAAAAGATATACATCAGATGATTTATATTATTGTATCAAGCATTTTAAAAAGAAAACCGGATTTAATACGCCAAATTTTAGATCTTATTGCTTCAGGCACATGTTTGCTACTGAAAATTTGATAAAATGGATAAATAATAGCGAAGACATCACGATGCTTTTACCATATCTATCAGTCTATATGGGCCATACAGATATCAGGCATACGCTCTATTATATACATTTGCTACCTGAACATTTAAGAAAGGCGGCTAAGATTGATTGTGATCTTTTTGAATCAATCTATCCGAAATGGGGCTATGATATATGAGCAAACTAAAAATAAGTAAAGCGACCAGACTAATAGCTCAAGAATGCAACACTTTTTTGAACACCTATCTGATTGAATATAAAAGACGACAACCGAATACAATTAAATCTTATAAAGATATGTTCAGCGTATATTTTAAATTTCTAAAAAGCGAAAGAGATAAAGAGATTTGGAAAATTACAGTTGATGATTTTTCTTCTGAAAATATCATATTATTCATGAAGTGGCTAAACGAAAGTAACAATAATAAAAATACGACAATCAATAAGCGATTGAGCGAATTAAAAACTTTCTGTGGATATTTATGTAAAAACGGTCATATAGATCCTTTGAATTATTCAAAAATACAGGACATCACTCCAATGAAAACAGAAAAAAATCAATTGAAAGAAGAACTATCAATAAAACAAGTTCATGCTATTCTTTCCCAACCAAATATAAATAAGAGAAAAGGTAGAAGAGATTGTTGTCTTATGACTATATTATATGATACTGGTTGTCGTTGTGATGAATTACTAAGTCTTAAATTGAAAGATCTAAGGTTCAATAAAGATGTTTGTGATATAAAGATTCTTGGTAAAGGAAGAAAATATCGTGCGACTCCACTAAGTAAACAAGCTACAAAAATATTAAAAACATATCTCCAAGAAGAAAAGATAATTGATAATGAACAATATTTATTTTCAACGAATTATAATGGTTTCAAGCATAAGATGTCAGCGGATAATGTTGATAGAATTTTATCCAAATATGAAAACGAATTAAGAACTCTGGGATTTGAAATTCCTCATCTCCATCCTCATTTGTTTAGACATACAAGAGCGATGCATCTATACAAAAATGGAGTTTCGCTAAGCCTAATCAGTCAATGGCTAGGACATTCTAATTTGGAAACAACATTAATTTATGCATATGCAGATACAGAGATGAAGAGGAAAGCAATTGATAAAGCAATGAATGGAAAGGATATGCTGTACATCGAAGAAGAAGCTAAATACTCAAAAGAAGCGATAATAAAGGCAATGTTTGGTCTATAAAAGATTCCGACATTTTAATCAGTTCACATCAAAAAAGACCAATTATCATCAAAGATAGTTGGTCTTATGTTTTTATTTATCGGAATCTTTAGAAAGTCGGGATATCGCTTTCCCATTTTGAAATGGCTGTTCTTGATACATATAATTGCTCCGCAAGTTGTTCCTGCGTTAAGTTCTTTCCAGTCCTAAGCTGTTGTAGCTTTTCATTAAATTCCATGATTCTCCTCCTGTTTGTTCCTTGTTTTCATACGTCCATCAACGGGTTTTTCTGCATCTTTTGGTATCATCCATGCACGACCAAATTTTTCAGTTCCGTCAATGCGATTTTCCTCACATAATTTTTGTATCCGTCTTTCCGATATGCCCCATTTTTCAGAAGCGGCTTTCACAGAAATGTAATTCATAATATCAACTTCCTTTCGCAAAGAGTATATAATTATTATATACGGAATGACGAATAATAGCAAGTTTCTCTCCACTAATACGAAATTATACACTACTAAACATAAAATCATACTTCGTTCAAATATCATCACCCGAAATGTACAATGATATAGGATGATATTAAAATGTACCAAGATGAAAGAAAACTTGATTTTAAGCCGTTAGGTATAGCGATAAAAAAAGCTCGGGAAGCAAAAGGGTGGACACAGGAATATCTTGCCCAACTGGTAGACCTTACGCCACGCTCTATTATGTATATAGAGAACAGGGGGCAGCACCCAAGGCTTAACAAATTTTATCTCATTACTACCTTGCTTGACATCTCTGTAGACCAGTTCTTTTTTCCATGCAATGAAGATGGCGACAACAATCGCCGCAAACAAGTTGATGTACTGTTGAATGATATGGAAGAAAAGGAGCTTATCGTGATGGAAGCTACGGCTCAAGGCTTGAAAAAGGCAAGAGAAACTGCGGAATAATTAACGCTGTTTTCGTAAGCCAAGCCAACTGAAAAAAGTGCGACACCTACACAGGCTATCGCACTTTTTAGGTTATTTTTTTATTCTCCACACAAATCATAAAGCTGTTCACATCGGTTTTGAATATCTAAGATTTCTGTTTCGGTTAAACTCCTGCGGTTATGAGTAAGTTGTTCGTCAATTAAAGTACATAACTTATTCCATACATCATACAATGATTGCCCAACCAAAGTCATCATTTCCTCTGCACTCGGTATTTTATCAAGCATAATTTTTTCCCTCCAAACACTTTGATTTATTGCATACAAGCATTTACAAACTTCATAGGCGTGTATCTCATTCCATCCGCTAACTGTTCCGTATCTGTTTCAACAAACCCCAGTTTACGATAAACGGGTACAGCATATGGAGAAGAATTAACGGTGAATACATTTCTTTCACTGTGGTTTAAAACATATTCCCAAAGAGTTCTTCCAATTCCTTGCCTATGATATTTTGCTTTTACAAAGAAACAGCAGATGTGCTTTCGATTTTCGCTTGTAGCAATTACACCTTTCAATTCGTCCTGCTCATAAGCTCCAAAAAATTCAAGCGTCTTTAGGATTTCATCATTCTCAATAAAATCCTTAAATGATTGAATACCCTCATCTGAATAGTCGGGAGCTTCAAATTGTAAAAATACTTCCCATATCAAAGTGATAGCTTCGTCAATCTCAAAGGGTTCTAATTGTCGAATTTCCATACAGTCACCTCACTTCTTATACTGGCTTAATTAAATTTGCTTCTAAGAGAGTTTCAAAAGTATTTACAGAACCACCATGTTCAATGATTTTTCCATTTACAACTCTGTCTATATTGACACCTGTAAATGATAATTTCTTATGAGTGGGTTTAATACCTATCCATTCACCCTCATGTGTACCTGCCATTATAAATTCAGAAATCACATATTCCTTATCATTGAATTGACGTACTATTTTCATTGTATAGTCTGGATAAGTCTTTTTTACGGATATTAGATGTTGCTTCATGCCGTCCAACCCCAAAGGTACAGTTTTGTCTCCGAGAGTCAGAGCACAGTTTTCTGATACATATTTAGATAATTCTTCAAGTCTATTTTCTGAAACAATCCTCTCATAGAAGTTCTTTACAATCATTTTGTCATTCATTTTCTACCCTCGCAAATTTAATTTATGATTTCCATACTTACATTATATCAGTTGAAAATCAGCCATTCAATGAAATTCATAGCATGACTATTTTTTATCTGTGTACCATTCCGTCACCCCCTTTCATTCCCCCCCTATGCCCGAACTCCCATAGGGGGGACAGGTAAGTTTGCGTGTCCGCAAACTGCTGATTGTTACGCTCCAATGATACGGTTGAACAGCTCTAACAGCACGTCTTTGACACCGCCGGCATTGAATACCAGCCCGACGGCGATTAAGGCAATCACAAGGAAGCCGATAAGTTTTGAAAACTCTCTCTTAAATCCTAAGTAGATACCGATTACCACGATTGCCATAAGCACCAAGCTCTGGGCGTTGCTTAAAAACCAGTTGTATAAGTTCTGTCCGAAATTCATTCTTTATCAATCCTTTCTTTTTTAATTTCTTCCATTTCTTCGTCAGCCATTTTGCTGACCTGTGCGATACACATAAGGACAACGCCGATACCCATTCCCAGTGATACCAGCACCAAGTCCTTGACAAGTTCTGCCATAGTCAAAATTCTCCTTTACTCTGTGACAAGTTCCTCTGTGTCCGCTGTCTGCTGTCTGATTATCTGCAAATGCTTTTCCGTCAGCTTTGCGTTGTCCTCAATCTCTTTCAGATAGCTTGTGCTGTTGCCAGCGTCTATCTTTTTCAGCATTTTCAGTGTAGGGGCGACCTGCCGGCTTATCCAGCCCAGCGTCCTTTCCAGCGTATAAGGCTCTGGGTCTGTCGTCAGTTTGATAGGCGGGCGGTCTTTCCCGATAAACCACGCCCAGCGGTCATTGAGCTTCCAGTCTGTCTTTCGCTTCTCCGGCTCTCTGTCCACGAAGCGGATATAGTGATTGATGATAGAAAATGCCGTCTGTTCTGCGTCATAATGGGTCAGCAGTTCACGAACGGCATAATAGGCTCTTTCATCTTTCAGTCGTATCTCGAAGCGGTTCTTTATGGGGGCTTCCTCAATCGGCACGCCCAGCTTTGCGTACTGTTCGTAGTTCTTCTCGTAACAGCAAAAGTAAACTTCTGATTTCAGAGAACCGATATACAGCGTGTGTCCCATGCCAGCCTTGTCCTGCTCGTTGTGCTTCACCAGCTCGCCAGAAGCATAGGACTTGAAAGAACGGAACAGGGAAACACACTCCTCACGGTTGCATTTGGCGGTCAGATCTGGAATGTCCAGTATGCCCGCCCTGTCGTTAATGGCGAGGTCAAGGCGTTTCATCACACCGCCCTCAACCAGAGCGTCCATGAGGAAGTCGTACCAGCTTCGCTCCTGTGCCAGTAGATAGCTTTCAAACTGGCGACAGCCTTTTCCTTTCAGCTCCAGAAGCGTGCCTTTTTCCTCGTCCTGCGAGGTATAGACAAACACATCACCCAGATAGTAATGCTCGGTGTATTTGTAATGTCCGTAGTCCTCATGGAGCATATAGTCAATGTTGAGCTTCAATATATCTTTGATAACGTGCTGTATATCCAGCGTGGGGAAACGGATACGCACATAGTCGAACAGCAGGAACATGGGAGCGTCGGGATTGAATTTCTCAACAGCTCCCATGAGCTTGTCCTGCATATCGTCCGTGAGCGTTACCTTGCCCGCTTCGATACGGTTCAAGTGTTCACGGCTGATACCAGCCATGATTGCAAGCCTTGTCTGGGACACGCCGTAAGATAAGCGTTTCTCTTTCAAGGCGGTTATAAAGGTGCTTTCATTCAGCCTGCATACCCCCAATCGTGAAAGTGTGATATTTTCCGCCGATTGTCACAGTCGGTCAGTAGTTTCAGAAAAGCCTTTTGCCAAGCGGGATTTCCAGACTTTTTGACCGTAGTTTCCAGCGGAATTGTGCCCCTCTGTTAGATACCGAGGGGCTTCTTTCGTGGAGCAGGGCAAGCCCTGCTCCACAGGACGGCTTACACGGTCTGGGTCGCTTCGCTGACCGTTCCAGCCGTCAGTGGTTCAGTCAACCCTTGTTACGCCCGTATAAACTACGATAACGTCGGTATCGGCAGAAAGGCATTTTCTGACAATATCCTTGTCAATCTCATATTCATGGTGTATCTGTCTGAAAAAATCCTTATCCACCACAAGAAACGTAAAACGGTAGTTAAAGCCATGAATGGAAAGCCATTCGTCCAGCACCACGGAAAAGAGCAACGGAAGTTTCAATTTCCCAAGCCCCGCTTCTGTCAGAATATCTTCCATGTGTGCATGATAGGCTTCTGTCGGAAATTCCTCACATTTATCGTCAGTCGTGCCAGCGACACTTTCCAAATCCGCAAGAAAGCGGTCAAAGTCTACGCAGACACCCTCAACGTGTAAATCTGCGGTAGGGTCGCTGTAACCCATTTCTAAAAGTCCCATATATTTTTCAATTCTCCTTTCGTTCATCTGATACGGCTTGCCTTGCCAGTGCAAGAGAGCCGATAGTCTGTAAAAAATCATGCCCCTTTGGTACAAGGGGAGTGTAAAACTCTGATATGACGCTCGTTCCCACGTCACAATAGCCACGTCCTTTGATACGCTTCTGGAAGAACTGTTTCTTTACGTCGCTTCCGAAAAGCATACCATAGCCAAGCTCGCTGATACGTCCCAAGCCCACACGGAAGTTGAAGTTATCTCTGATACCGTCGCTGAAATACTTTGCGTCGGGTCGCTGGCAGGCAACAATCAGGAAATAGCCCGCCTGTCTGCCAAGCATGACGATTTTCTTTAGCTGGCTTAAAAGGCTTATGCTTTCCTTTGTCCCCAGCATTTCCAAGAACGCTACATACTCGTCAAAGATAAGGAAGCAGGGCGGTAAGCCCAGATAGGCATAGTTCTCGCCCGTCTTGTAGTCTGGGTGGTGCTTCATTTCCTCGCTTCGCTGTACCATGCCCTCATAGAACGAATTGACACATTCAATCATATCTTCTTTGGTGTGGTACACGTTATCCATGACCGTACCCAAGTCCGCAAGGTCAGCGTTCTTAGGGTCTAAGATGTAAAGCTGGGCGTTGGTCTGCAAGAGGGCTTCAATGATTGTCAGCAGGAAATAGGTCTTTCCACCGCCAGTCCCGCCACAGATAAGGGCGTGAGGGAGTGCGTCGTATTCCCATGTGAGGTTCTTCATCAGACGCAAGCCCCCGTTTTCCGCCTTTACTTCGTCAATCGTGATACGGTTCGCTATCATGTCATAGAGCAGGGTGTACTCGATATAGCCGTCATGGAGCGTCTTGTCGGTCAGCTCGCAGTAAAGCCCGCTTTCCAGCTTATCTTCCAGTCTAAGGAGCTGGTCTTGATACTTTCCCAAAGAGATTTCACAGCGGATATGGAGCAAGCCCGTATCCATTTGATAATAGATTTTAGGAAACCAGACGATTTTTTCCCTTGATCTGTTCTGCAGGTCAGTGAAAAAACCGCTGTCCTGTACGGTCTGGACTTCATACCACTTATTGTCCAGTATCATGCGGGAGAGCTTTTGACGGTGCAATAGCTTCTTGAAGCTGTCATGGAAGAAGCGGTAATAAAGAAAAGCGACCAATGCACAGGCAAAAGTCGCTATCCCTATGGTTATGAAGTTGTAGGTGGAAAGCCTCACGCCATTATCAAGCAGACTGAAATGCTCCCAGTCGGTACGCATGAGCTGTCCCATGTTCAGTAGCAGGAGAACCGCCACGAACAGGAGCAGGAGCGTACCCACACAGAAGCGGTACACAAGGTTCTTGTCGCTGGCTCTGATACGCTTTCCCTTATATTTGTATAGGTTCATAAACACCCCTTTCTGGATATGGAAAAAGCGGTCAATCGTATAGACTAACCGCTTATGAGGTGATATATATTCTGCTAAGATAAAGAATTTATCAATTCTTGTACTTCAATAAAAAATCGAGATAAATGAAAACCGTCTGCTACTGCATGATGAATATTCATAGTTAAAGGCAAATGATATTTCCCTTGTTCAATTTCATACTTACCCCAAGTGATAACAGGAGCCAGAAAAATGCCTTCATCAAATACATGAACGTCAAAATGACTATATTTTACCCACGGAAGACACGAAACATCAAAGAAATTTAAAGGTTGATTTTCTACAAATGCACGCTTAAATTTATTCTTTTCTTTATCAACCATAAATCGCCTATGAAATTCAAACAAGTCATCAGAAAAAATAGTAACAAGTTTTGTGAAATTTTCATCTTCCTTATGAAAGTCAGCATAAGAGGGGGAAATAAAATTCCATTTAATCAAATTTCCGTCTTTATCCCAGCTATATTTAAATTCATCATGAGCATTAACAACTTTTGATACAATCCATATCATAGTTGGATAAAACTTTAACCCATTATTTTTTGTAAATTTAATTAACTTAGTCACATCAACGTCAACAGTCAAGCTCATAACAATACGCATATTATCAATATAGCTTTTAAATAACTTTCCTCTGTTCCATTCATCTAAATTTATTTTTGTATAATTTTGCTTCATATCCATTCTCCTTTGCATTTAAATATTTTTGTAAATGCAAAGCTCACTGGATAGCATACTCTCCATACAAGTCTATCCTGTTAAGCCTTGCATGGAGATATATCAAGTCCTAGTTTCACATTATCACCTCTTTCATATAAATGATATGGATATTATACCTCTATCCAGTATCATCTACAACGAAAATATACTTTGCCGATTACTTTTTCTGCTGTCCCTGCGGAGCGTGGTTCTGTGGATTGCCTGCGGGCTGACCGCCTTTATTTTTCAGCACAATGTCGTCTGCCTTGATATACCATTCCACATCAGCCCCTCGATAGTTGGCGTTTGCCACCGTATCGGCAACAGGATTGATAAGCTCCACCTCGGCATTGTACGGATAATCTTTGACAGGGATTTCCGCTGGGATAGATACCTGTATCGTGCGTTCCTGCTGACTGCACTTCAAGTCATAGGTTCTACGCTTGATTTCCTCGCTGGTTGTCCCGTCCTCATTTTCTACACGCACTTCATGTCTTAATGCGGAGAATTTCAGCACTCCAAACGTCTTTTCCTTATCTAACACAATTCCATTCGCTAATCTCATAATCTGTTATCCCCCTTTACTTGCTTTCCTCGGCTGGAAGCATATCATCAGCCGTTAAGATATAGTTGGTGTAGCCACGACCTCGCACGTTCTTTCCCTCGGCGGTAATCTTAGGATTGACGAGCTTGACTTTCTGCTCATACTTGAAACGCTTTTCCCCAGCCTTTGCGGGAAGCACCACGATAATGTCGTCGGCTCTCTGAATATCGGAATACAGGTTATAGCTTCTCGTCACGGGAACAAAGCGACCATTGACACGCTGTTGCTCCACTTCATTTTCTCCTGCGAACTCCAAGTTTCCAAAAGTCTGTGCCATATCAGGCACGATATATTTCAATTTCATGTTTTCATACCTCATTTCTATAAAATTTGTTGATTGTCAATGCTTTTATTCTGGCTGGTGGTGTGATACCCGTAAGCCCCCAGACCGTCAAGGGCAGGTAAATGCTTAAAAGCACCCTTGACTGTCCGTGTGCTTACAGGTGGGTGGCGGACAAGCCAGAATAAAGGGAAGCTCCGCCGTTTCCATGTATCGGCGGGGAGCGTGATTTCTTCATCATCATAAGCAGACCGTCCGATTAAGAGCGTCTACGCTTGAAGAAGTATGTTCCTGCCACGCCTGCACCAGAAAGAACAAGAAGCCCTAAGAATAAGGCAATGTTTGTATTATCGCCTGTCTTTGGAGCGTCTGTTGTCTTGCTCGGTGTATCTGGTGTGGTCGGCTGTTCTGGCTCTGTTGGTTCTTCTGGCGTTTCTGGTACTTCTGTGATTGTCACCGTCTGCCCGTCGTC
>NZ_NFLA01000066.1:0-11632 GCF_002160675.1 Erysipelatoclostridium sp. An15 | reverse complement strand
GTTCTCTGCCAAGTAAATCCTGAACTTCAACATCCTTAAAATCACTGATATGAATATCATCATTGATAAACTGATAGATACCAGGAGGTCTTTTGATCTGACATCTTGTTTCCTTACAGATATTTAAAATATTAGCTAATTCCTTTTTACTGATAGAAGGCATCGCAACGAGGATCTCACTGACACCGTATTTTTCAACAGCTTCAATGATCTTGTTACGACCACCATAGATATCAACACCATGGATCTGTCTTTTCCATTTGCTAGGTTCATCATCGATAAAGCAGACAACTTCTTTATAGATATGATTAGAGTTATTGATTTCTCTTAATACTTTTTCACCAGCTACTCCAGCTCCAACGATTAAAACCCTATCCTTTACTGGTTTTGTTATTTGATTATTATACTTATTTGTATATAATCTAATAATTCGATAACAAAACCGATTACCACCGACTGTTATTATTAGAATCAAAAAATGAATAAAATAAAAACTTGTTGTTATATATTGATTAAAAACCAATGATAACAACAAATTACTTAAACTAGCTATTAAACAAGCTACAATAATATTTTTTAATTCAGTAACTGAGGCAAATTGCCATAAACTTTGATATAGTTTAAAAATTACAAATATTAATATATCAATAATCACTATTGGAATAATTAAAACAAATATTTTTTCTAAATATATGCTAGAAAGATTACCATCAAACTGTAAAAACAAGGCACTAAAACAAGAAAAAATAATACAACAAACATCAACTATTCCTAATAAAAATCTTTTAAAATTAATACTAACCCTTCTACCTAGTGGCATAACTATCCCCCACTATTTTTCCACTTATCATCTTCAATAAATTATCCCTCCATATATCTTCTAATAACAATTCCCTTAACTTTAAAATATTAATTTCTGATTAATAACTATTCATCAAAGCATTACTTAAAACAAAAAAAGGCAATAAAATCCCAGTACACTCTCCAAAAAAAGAGCGCACTAAAGGAAATTATTGCCATCTTAAATCCGTAACATGCCCTAGTCAATGATTACTTCATTAAAAGTATTGTTATTATAGTCATTACAGACTATAGCCGAATTATAGGATAATTTGTTGTATTTTTCAATAAAATAATAAATAAATTAGATAATATAATTATTAAAAACAAATATTTTACATTTTAAATCATAATTATATTTTTACTAGTAGTTTAAATATTTGTTATAATAATTACATCATATTATTAGGAGGTCCAACTTATGAAAATACTTTCTTTAGCCCCTTTTACAAACCAGGAAAAAGATATTTTAACTAAAACATTTCCTAATCATCAATTTACTTTCGTTAAGGGGGCAAAACTTACACAAGATATGATCGATAACTGTGATATGTTAATTGGTAACGCACCTGAGCGAATCGATTTAAATCGTGATAATTTAAAAGCTATTCAATTAGCTAGTGCTGGCAGTGATACTTATGTAAAAAAAGGAGTATTAAATCACAATATTATATTGGCCAATGCTAGTGGCAGTTATGGAAAAGCAATTAGTGAACATACAATTGGAATGATTTTAGCTTTAAATAAAAACTTTAAAACTTATTTTAATAACATGAATAATCATTTATGGCAAGAAGTTAAAAATGGTAAAGAACTTTATCATAGTACTGTTATTATTGTTGGTTTAGGTGATTTAGGTTATGAAATTGCTAAAAGATTAAAAGCTTTTGATTGTAAAGTCATTGGTTTAAAAAGAACACTAATTGATATTCCTGAATATGTTGATGAACTACATACAATGGATAAACTAGATGAAATCTTACCACAAGGTGATTTTGTTATTCTTTGTTTGCCACAATCACAAGAAACAATTAATTTATTCAATAAAAAAAGATTGCTGCTAATGAAAAAAGATGCTGTTTTAGTCAATGTTGGTCGTGGTTCAGCTATTAATACTAATGATTTAAAAGAAGTACTCGATTTAAATCATCTTTATGGAGTAGCTCTTGATGTTATCGATCCAGAACCATATCCTGAAAATAGTGATTTATGGAACTATGATAATGTATTTATCACACCACATATTTCAGGGGGATTTGCTTGGAAAAGTGTTCATGAATATTTTTTAAATCTTGTAATTAGAAATATTAAACATTTAGATAATAATGAACCATTAGAAAATGAAGTTGACTTTACAACTGGTTATCGCAAAATTGTAAAATATAATTAAAATGGGAAGATTGTAAAAATCTCCCCTTTTCATATTTGAATAATTTTATATTTATGGATTACATACACTACAAGCTCTTAATCCTTGACTAATTGCACTGCTTCTAGAAACCGGTATACAGCTTCTAGAAAGATAACGACAACCACTACGATGATAACAATCACCAGTCCGAGTTTTATATACAGTATATGTTACATCATCATTTTTATTTACTGGCAAATTGCTTTGATAATTATTAACCGGTTTTGGATTAGTTACTACAACATTAGTAGAAACTTGTTTTCCTTTAACTGTTGCTGTTATCGTTGCACTTCCAGCACTTTTAGCAATAATATTTCCTGCATTATCAACGCTAGCAACATTTGGATTACTTGAGTTATAAAAAATAGCACTGTTGCAATTAGTTGAAACTTCAAACTTAGATGTCCCATCAGGATTTAAAGAAATACTTGCTGGTGATGTTGCTTGCAACAATAATTGATTAACTGTTACCGGTATTTCAACTTCATTTTTATTACCATATTTATCTTCAACTATATACTTAGCAATATAACTACCCGGTGTATTATAATTAACAGCTGAATCGTCATAACTTGTTTTATAAGATGATAAATCATCAACACTTACCAGACTATCATAATCAATAACATCATTTTCAAAAATATTAGCACTATTTCTTAATTTAATTTCTGGTGCTGTTGTATCTTTTACTATTAATTTAAGTGTCTTTTCACTATCTCGATACTTATATTTAATAGTATATTCTCCAACATCTACGTCATCAAAATCATTTATCTTTTTACAAGTAAATTCAATATCATCTACAACACTTTTGTCATCATAAATAGAAGTATCAATGCTATTTATCAAATACTTTTCAACATCTGCTCCATATTCAACATTTACTGTCTTTGCATTTAATTTAAGTTCTGGATGTGAGTAACTATGATATCCAGTTATCCCACCTATAAGTGCTATTAATATAGCTACTATCCCAATAATTTTTGTTCTTTTTTTAAACTTCATCACTTTACCCCATTTCTATATATATTATAGGAAATATCTTTCCTATCAGCAGGAAGGTATTATACTACATATTATTAAAAAATGGGAAATTATCAATAATTTTACAATTAATAATTTCAATAAATATATTAAATAAAAAATGGTATTACTATTTCATTAAACAAAGAAGTAATACCATTAATAAACCAAAATTTTATCTCAGTTCAAAAGCCGTTTTTCTAACTTTTAAATAACAAATGAAATGAACAATAAATGTTAATATCCATGATATTGGATAAGATATATATAAAACAAATAACGAATGATCAATTGCAAAAATAGTAAATATCCAAATAACTCTAAATAAACAAGCACCCGTTAAAGAAACAATCATTGGCATTATTGAATATCCCATACCACGTAAACTTCCTACAATTACATCCATCATACCACATAAAAAATATGATGAACAAACAATACTCAAACGAAGGATCCCAGCTGCGATTACCTGTGGATCAGTAGAATAAATACTTAACAAGATATTACCTGATAAATAAGCACCAATTCCAAGTACTAATCCTACAATACTAACAAAACCTAAACATCTAATTAAAATCTGGTCAACACGTTTATAGTTTTTAGCACCCATATTTTGACTAGTAAAACTTAATGATGTTTGGTAAACTGCATTCATGGCAGTATATACAAATCCTTCGATATTACTAGCTGCAGTATTTCCTGCAATGATAATAGAACCAAAAGAATTAATAGAAGATTGAATCAAAACATTAGAAATATTGAAAATCATACCTTGCAACCCTGCTGGCAAACCAATTTTTAACATTTTAATTAACTTATCTTTATGAAAATGCAAACGATCTCGATGTATTTTTAATACTCCATCATCCTGGTACATACATCTTAAAACAAAAAAACCTGAAATATATTGCGATACAGTAGTTGAAATTGCTACTCCTGCAACTCCTAAATTAAAGCCAACAACTAATATTAAATTTCCAATAACATTAATTATTCCTGCTACCGTTAAAAAGTATAGCGGTCTCCTTGTATCACCGACAGCTCTTAATAAAGCAGCACCAAAATTATAAATCATAAATCCTGGCATACCTAAAAAGTAAATTCGCATATAAATAGTTGATAAACTAATAACATTTTCAGGAGTTCCCATTAATTCAAGCATTGGTCTAGCTAACAAGATACCAACAAAAATCATCAAAATACCACCATAAATAGCTATGCATATAGCGGTATGAACAGTTTCAGAAGCATTTTTTTCATCTTGCGCTCCACAAAACCGGCCAAACAAAACATTAGCACCAACTGAAATACCGATAAATAAATTTACTAATAGATTAATCAATGATGAAGTAGCACCAACAGCAGCCAAAGAATCACTACCACTAAATCTCCCAACAACTACAATATCAGCCGCATTAAATAACAACTGTAATATTCCTGATAACATTAATGGTACCGCAAAAATTATAATTTGCTTTAATAGTGGCCCATTACACATATCAATCTCATATTTTTTCACGATTTCCCCTTCTTTCTAAAAGTATTATACAGAGTATTTCTTTAGAAGTGATGACTTTTCTAATTCTGAAACATCTTTATTATAGAACAAAAATATCTTTTAATCACTTTTAATTTACATTAAATTAATTATTTACTTATATAATTTTAAGATTGTTTTATATAATTTAAAATCAATAAAATATCAACTAAGTTTCTATATCATTATGATGATCTCCTATTTATAGCTTTCTCATTATTTTTAAATATTTAAATTCATTTTAGAGATTAGAAATGAATGTTAAAAATGATTTATTTTATTAGAAAAGTAGCATATAATATTATAAACATAAATAATTGTTGTTTATTTCATAATATTAAAAGCATCGGAGTGAGTTTTATGAGTTTATTAAAAAAGCTTGAATTAGCTAATCATTTTTCATCATCTGAAAAAAGTATTGCTAGTTATATATTGAATAATACTGAAGAGGTTTTAAATCTTTCAACTATTGAATTGGCCAAAAAAACCTATACATCGCCAGCTACTATTGTCCGGTTATGTCAAAAATTAGATTTTAAGGGTTATAACGATTTTAAAATTGCATTATCGGCTAATTTACAATACATACTTTCACACCAAAAAAATATTAATGCAAATTTCCCATTTCAAAAAAATACTAATCTTTCTCATATAAGTAACGCGATTGCTAAATTATATAAAGAAAGTATTGATGAAACTCTTCAATTAATTAATGAAGATATCCTAAGAAAAAGTGTTATCTTACTTGATAACGCTAAAGTTATTGATATTTATGGTGTTTCTGGACCATTAAGAATTGCAAGTGATTTTCAATATAAGATGTTTAGAATTGGTAAAGATGTTCGAATTGCTCCAATGGTTAATGAACAGCTCTTCCAGGCAGCACAATCTAAAGCTGATCATTGTGCGATTCTTGTTTCTTACTCTGGAGAAACAGAAGAAGTGATTAAAGCTGCTCAAATCTTGAAGCAAAAGCAGATTCCAATGATCGCTATTACATCTATTGGCGATAATCAATTAACTAAGTACTGTCAATATATTTTAAATATTGATAGTCGCGAACAGATCTATAATAAAATATCAACATTAGGCTCTACTCTTTCAATCCACCTGGTTTTTGATATTTTATATACAGCTATTTTTTCTAGACATTATGATGAAGCATTATCATATAAAATTACAACTGATCAATTAATCGATCACCGAACTAAAAAATAATTAGATAAAAATAGCAGTTCTATTTATCTTTTAATATTTACGTTTTTTGTTTAAACAAATCATTACTCCAATTAGTGATCCAATTCCTACTGTAGCATATAGACTTGCATTACTGCTATCACCTGTTTTACTTGCAATAGAATTATCAGCTGCATTTTCTTTTAATTGTAAACCATTATATGCATTTTGCAGTTTGCTTAATAATGCTTGACATTCTTCTGGTGTTAAATCATCACTCATCTTTTCTTTAACTTCTTTTAAAACAGCTTTTAAATGATCGACACTTTCTTGTTTATATAATGATAAATCAAGATTTTCAATCTTTTCAATCAACGCCTTTAAAGTAGTTAAATCTGCTTTAAGCTGTAATTTTCCATAACTTTGTACCAGTTCATAATAACATTCATAAATGCCTTGTGTAGTCATTTGATCACTTTGTAAGTATTGTTTTGCTTTTTCTAAACTTTCTTTTAACTGTGCTTGACTTTGTGATGTATATAGATCCCAGTCAATTTTTTCGATTTCTTCAATTTTTTGTTTTAATAAATCATAATCATCCTGTTTAATCAATTGTTGATATCCTTCTTGTAATTTTGCTACTGCATTAGCAATCTCTTCTTTTGAAGAATCATCATTAATTTGATCTTCTACTTCTTTAACAATCTCCATCAATGACTGATATGATTTATCTGTATATAATTTTGAATCTAATCCTTTAATTTCAGCAATTAATTTTTGTAATGTTGTTTGATCTTCTTTTAATTCTAAACCTTGATAAGCTTGATTTAATAGTGTAGCTGCATCATTTAACTCACTTACTAATAAATCTTTAGTTGTTAAGATTTGTTCAACACTATTAATTGCATCTTTTAGATTTTTAACAGTTGATGGTTTATATAAAGACTCATCAATATTTTTAACTTCATCTAATAGATTATTAATATTTTCTAAACTATCATCATTTCCAGTAATATTAATGCTTATTGGTTTACTATAAGCTTCCTGATTGTTTTGATCAACTACTTTTACAACAAGATTTACTGTCGTATCATAAACCGGAAGATTAACATTACCATCTAAATCAATAATTTTTTCATGATCAGATGAATATAAAGATAATGTATATTTGTCATAGACTGGTAATACTACTTTATTATCATAAATTGTTAAATCAGTAATTGAATCAGCTATTTTTTGAGCATTTTCTTCAACAACATTTACTTCCAAAGTAGCAATCTTTCCATCAACGTTGGCACTTATAGTAGCTTTACCAGCTTTAACAGCTATCATTTTTCCGTTTTCAATTCTTACAACATTTTCATCTGAACTAGAATAAACAGGTAATGGATATGTTGCATTTTCAGGTAATACCTGTATTTGTAGTTCTTCTTCTTGACCTACATATAATTCTTTTGTTGTATCAGTAAAATTAACACTATCAACATTAACGATTTTTGAATTATCATATACTTCTAATTCATAAATTGAATAACCATATTTATTTACTGGTGTAAGACCAGTAACTCTTACATATCTAGCATCAACAGGATCAAAGTTTACAACATCATCAGTTCCATCAGTAATATCGCGCATTTCTTGAACGACTTTAAATACCTTATCTTCACCGGCTACTTCAACGTTATAATCAGTAGCTCTAGCTGCTTCCCAATATAACTTAACTGTATCAATAGTCTGTACTTTACCAAGATCTACTGTTATTGAAACACTTCCACTAGACATGTAAGCAGATCCCCATCTTGATGAATAATCACCATCAACTGCCAATGATGCTGCTTTGTCAGTTTTATTATATTCTGAAGTCGCTGAAATATCTTTTTTGTATGCTAGATTTTCTTCTAAAACATTTATTGGAATCTTAATTGTCTGTTTATCTTTTAAAGTAACAGTTAAATAAGTTGTTCCCGTACTTTTTGCAGTAATTAAACCTTGATCATCAATTGTTGCGATTTCAGGATTTTCACTAGCAAAAGTTAATTCTGGTTTACCATTTAATGGTGCCGCTTTAACATCGAGCTGTGTTTGTTTTCCAACATTCAATGTAATTCGATCTTGGACAACATTCATTGAAATTACATCGTCATCTTCTTGATTATATATAATTTCTGCTTTAGCAATCATTGGATTGTAAATCTTAGAATCATTTTTAATTTCAAACTTAACGAAATTATACTGATTATCACCAGTAGCACTTACAGTATATTTAGAAAAATCACTTGCTCCAGGTGCTGTTCCAATTTTGGTAATAGTTGCATCAAGCAAGTCATAATGAATACCATCTTTAGACATATAAATACTTGCCTGATCACTACCAAAGCTAGAATTACTAAACACTTCAAAAGTTGCTTTTTGAATATCTTTATAAGCATAAACGATACTTTGTGGGGTATCACTAGTTCGTTTAATTAATATTTCACCAAATTTTTGAGGACTGTTTTCATAAGTAAAAGATCCATAATCATACATCAAATCAAAATTATTAATTTCATCTACAAAATAGCCACCAACAATTTGAAGTGGATAATAAGCCGCTAATGATTTATCCTTTGTTTCAATAACAACTACAACATTACCAGTTTCTTTAGCAGTTAATAAACCATTTTCATCAATCGTTGCTTTTGATGTTGCTTGCCCATTTGTTTCTACAACTGAATATACAACTTCTTGTGAAATCTGTTGTGGTAAAACGGAAACATCAAACTGTAGCGTTCCACCTTTTACTACATAATCTTCTTGATTATTAATAACAATTTCAGACACAGATTGTTCACCATATAAAATTGTTCCCCCACCATATTGAGGGTCGTAAGTATTATAGCCCGCACTTTTCATTATTACTCTTAAATATTGCCATTCAACACTTCGATCCATTTCTTTTGGTGTAATAACAAATGGATACCATGATGAACTTAATTGATCTTGAACTTCAAAATTTAATTCAACATCTTCCCAAGTATTTCCATCTTTAGAAACTTGAACGGTAAAGTTTCCTGAAGAACCTAGACTAGATTTTCGCGAATATGCTTTTAACTCAAAATCAAAAATTCCATCTGCCTTATATGTAATAATACCTGGTTTACCATTTGGATCACTATCACTACGCTTAATAGTTTTAGCGTTATTAAAGTTAGCTGAATTATCATCACGAACAACATCTTGATAAGATATTGCTACATCGAGATTTTCTAAATCATCGATCAATGTTTTAGTCGTGGTCGCCACAAAAGTAATAGTATCACTAATTTGCGGATTATCTTTAACATAACCTGTAACATTAAATTGTCCGGCCCTATTTGCAACCAATTTACCATCTTGATCGATTGTGGCAATATCTGTTTCATTACCAAAATAATCAGTAACTTTCCATCTCATTTCTGCTTTAGAAATTGATGGCGTAAAGCTTGTTTCCATTTGATATGTTTGACCAACAGTAATCTTATCTAAATTTGATTGTTCATAAATATCTACACCAGTTACTGCTGGAGTTTGACCAGTTGTCAAAGTCATTGGATTACTTTCACGTTCATGCCCTAATGTTGTAAAAATCATACAAGTATTAGCCGGCATTGTAACTTCTAATCCTTTTGCTAAATCAACATTTTCCAAAGTATCATAAACTTCTAATTGTCCTTTGTCATTCATTGGACGATCACCATCATAGTAGTAATACTGGTTAAGAGTTGCCTTCCCACTTGCATTTGGAACATTTAATGTTATTGTTTGTTCTTTATTTGAAGTATTAACTACAGCAATACTTAAATCAGCTTGATTATTACCACGATTAATTATTCCTGATGTAGCCCTTACATAATCTATACCGCTATCAGTTGTTTCTAAAATCTGCATTCCAGAAGGAAAATAACGGCATAACATTGACCAAGTGTAATACCAAGGTTTTAATTGTTCATCACTAGCTTTAACAGTATTAGCATGGCCAGTAACATTATTTTCAGCATTTTGAGCTGCCATCTCTTCACCTAGTTCATTCCAAAATCCCCATATTTTAATATCATTATCAATATTAGGATCTCCTGTAGGAGTATGAACTTTGTATTGACGACCTTCTTCAGTTGAAGCTGCTGGTCCATATTGGTCTTTAAAAGTATTAACAATATCATTGTGTTGAACATGCATACTATCTTCAAAGCCCCAAACACTACCAAACTTCATACCAGCTCTCATTGCTTGTAAAGCATAATCAAAAATATCAACACCATATTCATATTTTCGACCATTTAATTGGCAATCACCAGGCCCAGTTCCAGAAAGTCCCATTTCACCAATACCAAAACCTTCATTTTTAACATTTTCATCAAGTTCTTCAGCAACTGTTCTCCAGTTTTTTAATTTAGTTTCAATCAAACCTGACTCAACTTCACTTTTTGGTGCATAACGGTGAATTTCTATCATTTCAATAATATCTTTCAAATCTTCACTCTTTGCTTGTTTAATCCATGCTTCTTGACCATCATAAACATCAGGTCCAACAATTTTTATATTCTCAATTGCTTCAATCCCTGAATTATCCATTTCCTGACGAAGATTTTTCATTGCAGTTTTCCAATTATTATAAGATTCTTCATCAGTTCCACCATTATCTCTTTTATAATAGTTAGGCTCATTGATCATATTATAATACTTAATACAAGTATATCCTTTATCAACGATTAAATGTTCTAGACAGTCAACAATCATTCTTGCCCAAGTTGGGCTGCTCCAGTTAACTGTTTTTCCATATCCATCATAAGATAAATAGCCACGTTCACTAATACTGCGCCATTCACCTAAGATAATTGGAACATTATTGGCCTCAGCAAAGTCTAAAATTTTATAGACTCTTTTCATCATTACTGATTCCCAATCATAAATTGGTGTTCCATCATCTTCAAAACCAATACAATAACTATCACCATCATGCAACATAACACGCATAATATTAGGTTTTAAAAATTCTGCTTTTTCATAAAAAGAATTCCATTGTTCATCTGTATAATCATATAAATCACTAGGATCCCATTGAACACCAAAACCTTCAAAATCCTTAGTAATAATATTATCAGTATTCATATAAATAATACCATTGCCATCTTCCTTAGCTTCAACTGTAGGATTTTGAAGATAAAAAAATGGCAAAATCATTACTAAAGATAATAAACATATTCCAGTTTTTTTCATCAATCTTTTCACTTTCATCTAGACTTTTCCCTCCTTGTATTGTCATTTTATCACGCTAAAATTTCTTCAACAACATTTTCGAAAGAGCTTACAAAGCCGTTTCGTTTTCTTTTCAAAAAAATGAAAAATTATAAAAAATCTTTTCATTTTTTTAAATATAATCAGAAAAATTAATCATTATAAATAACTATTTTTATACAAGCATAAACGATCTATTAAATATATAAAAATGAGATAATTTTGAGATTATTTACTCCTTGTTTTATGATATAATTACTTTGTCGATTAATCATACTAACTGTATAAATTCAGCCTATTTTGATTATATAAACTGACTATCTTTTGTTTTTTCTAACTATAAAATATTTTCTATTCTTTATATCATCAAAGGAGTTTATTTTATGGCTAGT